>NZ_JBNNFM010000035.1:0-50321 GCF_050267765.1 Flavobacterium sp. NPDC079362
TCATAATACTATGAGGTATTAATCCAAATTTCTCTGGGCTATCCCTCTGTAAAAGGTAGATTGCATACGCGTTACGCACCCGTGCGCCGGTCTCTAGTTCCGAAGAACTATACCCCTCGACTTGCATGTGTTAAGCCTGCCGCTAGCGTTCATCCTGAGCCAGGATCAAACTCTTCATCGTATATTGTTGATCTAATCACTTAGATCGTATTGTTATTCGAATCAGTCTCTATCGGTTCTTTTTCAATCTCTCGATTATCTTACTCTTTATTCTTTTGTTTTAACATCTCTGTTAAAACGGCTGTCAATTCAATATGTCTACGAACGTGTCTTCTTAATTTTGTGTTTCGCTTGTTTCTCAAAGCGGGTGCAAAAGTAGAAAATTTATTTTCAACTGGCAAGTAAATTTTGAAGTTTTTTTTTTGGAAATTTTCATTTCCTTTTCTTCTCATTTCCTAACCAATCTATCAATGAACTTCCGTTGTTTTGCGGGGTGCAAATGTAACATCTGTTTTCAAATCTCACAAGCTTTTCGAAATCTTTTTTAGAAAATAAATTTTCGTTTTGATTAGTAAGACTTGTCAGTATTTCAGTGAACGTCTGTCGTTGTTGCGGGTGCAAAAGTAGGTGGTTTGTTTACATTTACAAGCCTTTTTGTTGTATAATTTCAATGTTTTTACAAACTTTTTCTTAACACTCTGATAACACTAACCTTAACCATCGTTCTTTTTTTAACTTTATCGGAATTTTCGTAAGCACATTGTGCTTTTCACAATAACAACACTTGAAGAACTGCCATTTTTATGAACTTTACAGACTTATCGAGGTTTTTCTATTACTTTATAATAGTAATCACATATTAGTTTCGGCTCCCTGCGCCGGGGCTTACCTGATTATACCACGAAGACACGAAGGTTCTTTTGCTTTGCCTTTTGAATAAGACACTAGGATTTGCTCCCATACCTATATACACTATACTTCTAATTAAGAACAGCTGCCCTAGCCCCGATAGAAATGGAAATCCTTTTGCTCTTTTCTTTAAAAAACAAAAGATTGAAATGCATAGCGAGATGAAGCTCCTAATTCATATTTCAAAAACATATTAACTAAGCTTAAACCAGGAGCCAGCCAAATAAATCTATACTTATAACAACAAACGCGACAGGCTTTAAAAACCTGTCAGGTTCAAGGCTCAAATTCTTACCTTATATATAGGAAAGAAATTTCTAATTCCAAAAATGCACTCAACAAGCTTTAACTGTACCCACCCTAGCAAACCCAATCCTTATATCTATAAATAAGAAACCCGACAGTTTGAAAAACCGCCGGGTTCAAGAACCAAATCTTACCTTATACTAGGAGGGAAATTTCAAATCCGACAAACTATATGGACAAAAAAATCCAGATCCCAATTTTTAAGTTGAGATCTGGATTTTATTATGTTGAATTGATATCGCTTAGTCTAAAATAAAACTCACACTAACGTTTGCAACAACTTCAATCTCTCCAATAGCTAAAGTTTCGTTTGAAGCACCGGCTGAATCCATAGCCATTGATTTCATAGCGGCATACATTGGTTGTGGACGGTAAACCTGAGTATTATCAGAAATAGTATATGCCTTACCAACTTTTTGACCTAAAACCGAAACATAATCTTCTGCTTTTAATTTAGCATCTTTTATTGCCAATTTACGAGCTTCTGTTTCAATTAGAGCCAATTTAGAAGTTTCAAAAGAAACTCTGTCAATACGGTTAATACCTTGTTGAACCAAGCCTTCCATTAATTCATCATATTTAGATAAATCTTTTAATATAATTTCTACTGTTTGTGTAGCGTTATAACTGGTTTTCTTTTTCTCATAATCGTACTGTGGATTAAGAGCAACTTGTTTTGTTTTGAAATCTGCTGTTGGAACATTCATTTTTTTTATGAATTTTAAAACTGCATCGATTTTTTCGTCATTTTGTTTTTTGACGTCTTTAGCATTATTCCCTTTTGTTTCAACAGTTGCTGAAATACAAACCTGATCAGGTGCTACTTTTACTTTTCCTTCCCCGTTCACATTGATTTGAGGAATTTGTTTGGTTTCTTGTGCGTAAGACATAGTCATAAACATGATTGTTAAAAATAATACTACTTTCTTCATTTTTGTTATATTTAAATTTGTTTGATAATCGAATTTCAAAAGTTGTGCCAATATTATAATTTACCCAATTTTGCCATTACAAAAAGTATCAAAATAGGAATTGCTAACAGAATTACCATTAAACTATGATCTACAATCAAGGATGGTTCTTTTATCAACGTAATCAAATAACCTCCTATGGCACCTCCAAAATGCGCTGTATGCCCAATATTATCATTTTTAGCTCTCATTCCGTAAATTGAATATAATAAATATAAAATTCCAAATAAATAAGCTGGCATTGGTATGACAAAAAAGATTCCCAGCATCATATCCGGCTGTAATAATATCGCAGAATACAAAACCCCTGTTACAGCTCCCGAAGCTCCTACAGCTCTATAGCTGTAATCATTTTTATGAAAAAGCATTGTAAGCAGGCTTCCAAAAATCAAACTGCCGAAATAAATCAAAACAAAAGAAAAAGTTCCTAACCATTGTATGACTACAGGAGCAAAAAACCACAACGTAAGCATATTAAAAGCTAAATGCATAATATCAGCATGCAAAAACCCGGATGAAAGCATTCTGATTTGTTCTCCGGAACGAATACTTCCTACATGAAATTCGTATTTTCTAAAAAAAGCAAGATCATTAAAACCTTTGTAACTAATTATAGCATTAGCCACTATAATCCCTACTAAAATGGTATTCATAAAAAATATTTAATGTGATTTGTAAATATAGTCATTCTTAAACATATGTTAGCTTCAAACCAAAATATCGATGTTTATTCATTTTTACTTTATATTTGTAAAAAAATATTACATGCAATTTCTCGTTTATTTACTGGCCTATCCTTTACTTTGGCTGATCTCTATACTACCGTTTCGTTTATTTTACTGGTTATCAGATTGTGTCTATTTTATTATATATTATATCATTGGATACAGAAGAAAAGTAGTTAAGGAAAACCTTGCGCTTACTTTGCCTTACTTAAGCAAAACGGAACAAAAGCAAATCGAAAAAAAGTTCTATCACCATATGTGTGATATGTTTCTGGAAACGATTAAAACGATGAGTATTTCACCAAAAGAGATGGAAAAAAGATTTCGTGTTACCAATATTGAACTTGTAAATGAATATGCAACAAAAAACAAAAGCGTCATTCTGGTGGCGTCACATTATGCTAGCTACGAATGGCTTTTGACAATTAACCCGAAAATTGATTTTAAGGGAATTGCTGTTTATAAAAAAGTCGCCAATCCTTATTTTGATAAATTAGTACGAAGAATACGTTCAAAATATGATACGGAATTAGTAGAAACGAGAAAAGCGATTCCCACTATGGCTCAAAATCAACGTCAGGGAATTTTAAGCATGTACGGATTAGCAAGCGATCAATCTCCTAAACTGGATCGAATTTTTCATTCGATGAAATTTATGGGTATTGAAGTTCCTGTACATACAGGCGCAGAAATGCTGGCAAAAAAATACAACCTAAGTGTCATTTTTGTAAAAGTAAAAAAAGTAGCAAGAGGTTATTATGAAGCAACATTTGTACCTATTGCAGATAATCCTAACGATTATAAAAACTTCGATATTACAGAAAAATACTTAAGGGAAGTTGAAAAACAGATTTATGAAGCTCCTGAATACTATTTATGGACGCATAAAAGATGGAAACACCGAGTTGAATAATTTACAAAAAAATACCTCTTTCAAAATTAATGAAAGAGGTATTTTTTTGTGATTTAAATTGCTGAAAATTAAATTCCCGCAATTGCTTTTATTTCGTCTATAATTCGAAGTGCCAGAACATCTGCCTTTTCCTGAGATGGAGCTTCTGTATAAATTCTAATAATTGGTTCTGTATTTGATTTTCTTAAATGCACCCATTCTGTTGCAAAATCAATTTTAACTCCGTCAATTGTTGTGATATCTTCATTTTTATATTTTTCTGTCATGGCAACTAAAATCGCATCAACATCAATTTGTGGTGTTAATTCAATTTTGTTTTTGCTCATATAATATTCAGGATAAGAAGCACGCAAAGCCGAAACCGACATTTTTTTATTTGCCAAATGCGTCAAAAACAAAGCTACTCCTACCAAGCTATCACGTCCGTAATGAGATTCAGGATAAATGATTCCACCGTTTCCTTCACCGCCAATAATAGCGTTATTCTTTTTCATTAACTCTACAACATTCACTTCTCCTACGGCACTCGCTTCGTATTTTCCACCATGAGCAACCGTCACGTCACGTAAAGCACGTGATGATGACATATTAGAAACCGTATTCCCCGGAGTTTTACCTAAAACATAATCAGCACAAGCTACTAATGTATATTCTTCTCCAAACATTTCTCCATCTTCGCAAATAAAAGCCAAACGATCTACATCTGGATCAACCACTACACCTAAATCAGCTTTTTCTTTTACCACCAATTCAGAGATATCAGTTAAATGCTCTTTTAAAGGCTCCGGATTGTGAGGAAAATGTCCGTTTGGTTCGCAGTATAATTTTACTACCTCAACACCCATTAATTCCAATAACCTTGGAATAATAATTCCGCCTGATGAATTTACACCATCAACAACTACTTTGAATTTTGCAGCTTTTACTGCCTCAACATCAACCAAAGGCAAATTTAAAACCTCGTCGATATGAATATCCATATAAGCATCATTCACCGTGATTTCTCCTAAACTATCTACATCCGAAAAATCGAAAGCTTCTGCATCGGCAATTTCAAGAATTTTAGCACCTTCTGCTCCACTTAAAAATTCTCCTTTTGCATTTAATAATTTCAATGCATTCCATTGTTTCGGATTATGAGAAGCTGTTAAAATAATTCCTCCATCTGCTTTTTCTAACGGAACAGCTACTTCTACAGTTGGCGTTGTCGAAAGTCCAAGATCAATTACATTAATCCCTAAACCTATTAAAGTATTTACAACAAGATTGTGAATCATTGGTCCGGAAATCCTGGCGTCACGACCTATTACAACTGTTAATTTTTCTTTTGAAGTATTGTTTTTAAGAAAAGTACCATATGCCGATGCAAATTTTACAGCATCAACAGGAGTCAGGTTATCTCCTACTTTTCCACCAATTGTTCCACGTATTCCTGATATCGATTTTATTAAAGTCATTTTTATGAGTTATGGTTACCAGTTACAAATATAGAAAAGTTACCAGGGTTCTTAGGTGCTTTTTTTTTAAAAGTTATTAAGGTTCTGACTAGCTAAGGTTCTTACATTTTAATAAAGGCGTGATCATTCATGAAACGATATAAAAAAGTTTTCATACTTTTACTAAAATAAACTTAGTTTCTTAACCTCTTAGCCGCGAAGCTTCGGGATAGTAACTCGAAAAATACTTTTACTAAAAATAACTTAGAGCCTTAGCGACTTAGAATCTTAGCAACTCAAAAAAAATGAATTTCCTAGCCCACATCTATTTGTCCGGAGATAATGATTTAATCAAAATTGGCAATTTTATGGCCGATGGAATTCGCGGGAAACAATTTGAGCATTTTCCTGAAGAAATTCAAAAAGGTATTATTTTGCATCGGTCAATTGATACTTATACCGATTCACATGATGTTTTCAGACAAAGTACCAAACGATTACATGAAAAATACCATCATTATGCCGGCGTAATTGTAGACATTCTTTATGATCATTTTTTAGCCAAAAACTGGGAGAAATACTCAGATGAAAAATTAGATAATTTCATTAACCGTTTTTACAGATCATTACACGAAAACTATCCCATTTTGACTGAAAAGACACAGGATTTAATGCCTTATATGGTTAAACAAAACTGGCTTTTAAGTTATCAGACCGTAGAAGGAATTCATCAGATTTTGACACAAATGGACAGAAGGTCGAAAAACATATCGAAAATGCAGTTTGCAAGTGAAGAGTTGATAGAATTTTATACTGAATTTGAACAAGAATTTACTTTGTTCTTCGAGGATCTCAAACAACACTCCAAACAAAAATTACTTACTTTATAAAATCGGTCCGGTTCTATAAAAACAAAATACAATTCTCTTTATGAAAAAGATTGCCCTTTTATTCAGCTTTATTTCATTTTATAGTTTTGCTCAGCAAACTGCAAAACCAACCGGATTAACAGCAACAAAAGCCATGGTAGTTTCGGCACGCCAGGAAGCTTCGAAAGTTGGCGCCGAGATTATACAAAAAGGCGGAAATGCTTTTGACGCAATGGTTGCTACTGAACTGGCTCTTGCAGTTGCATATCCGTACGCAGGAAATTTGGGAGGAGGAGGATTTATGGTTTACAGAAAATCAAATGGCGAAGTTGGATCTTTAGATTATCGCGAAAAAGCGCCACTTGCAGCATCAAAAGATATGTTTCTGGATAAAGACGGAAACGTCATTAAAGGTAAAAGTACTGCAACTGCTTTAGCAATTGGCGTTCCGGGAACTATTGCCGGAGTATTTGCCGTTCACAAAAAATTAGGATCGATGCCAATGTCTGAAATTTTAAAACCAGTAATTGCCTTAGCAGAAAGAGGTGTAATTGTAACTAAAAAACAAGAAAAAAGACTTCAGGATTATCACGATGCTATTGTTAAAGTAAATGGACCGAATACATTACTGGCAGGTAATTTTAAAGAAAATGATACCATCAAATATCCTGCGCTTGCCAATACTTTAAAACGAATTTCTAAGAACGGAAGAAATGAATTTTATAAAGGTGAAACAGGAAAAATTTTAGTTAAATATATTCAGAAAAAAGGTGGAATTATAACGCTTAAGGATTTGGAGAAATATGAAGCTAAATGGAGAAAACCATTACAATTTAATTATAAAGATTTAAAAATAACTTCAATGTCACCTCCAAGCAGTGGCGGAATTTGTCTGGCACAAATCATGAAAATGATTGCTCCCTATGATTTATCAAAAATGGGACATAACACTGAGGAATCTATTCAGGTTATTGTAGAAGCCGAAAGAAGAGCTTATGCAGATCGAAGCCAGTTTTTAGGTGATCCGGATTTTGTAAAAATTCCAATTAACGGATTATTATCTGATGCTTATTTAAAGGACAGAATGTCAAGTTTTGATGTAAACAAAGCGAGCCTATCATCAGAAATAAAAGAAGGAAAAGTCAACTTTAACGAAAGCACAGAAACTACTCATTATTCTATTGTTGATGCGCAGGGAAATGCGGTTGCCGCAACCACAACGCTTAATGACGGTTACGGATCAAAATACTATTGCGATGAATTAGGATTTTTCTTAAACAACGAAATGGATGATTTTAGTGCGAAACCAGGATCTCCAAATATGTTTGGCTTAGTAGGAAATGAAGCTAATAGTATTGCGCCGCAAAAAAGAATGCTAAGTTCAATGACACCAACAATTGTAGAGAAAAACGGAAAACTATTTATCGTCGTTGGTTCACCAGGTGGATCTACAATTATTACAAGTGTTTTGCAGGCTATTTTAAATGTTTATGAATATAATCTAAGTATGCAGGATGCTGTAAATGCGCCACGTTTTCATCACCAATGGCTACCGGATTTAATTACGTTTGAACCCAATGCTTTTGACAAAATCACAATTGACAAATTAAAAGCAAAAGGATATTTGATTAATGAAAAAACAACGCCTGTAATCGGTAAATTAGATTGCATTTTAGTCTTACCTGACAATACTCTTGAAGGTGGGGCAGATTTTCGTGGAGATGATACTGCTGTTGGTTTTTAAGTTAAAAAATTAGATTTATCCTTAAATGTCGTACAAATTTAAATGTTAAAAGCTAAATTTGCACTACACCTAACTTTTACAACAGCATGCTAAAAAAATATTTTAGAAGACTAGAAAGCATTATTGCTTTGGCTCAATCATTAATGACACCAAAGCAATTTATTTTTTTATCAAGTGTTTTAATTGGTATCTCTTGCTCTTTGGCTGTAATTGTTCTAAAAACTTTTGCCCATAGTGTTTTTTCCTTTGCTACTTATATTAATGGTATTCTTAAATTAAGTTTTATCAATAGTATTCTTCCTATTGTCGGAATCCTTCTGACTGTTTTTGTTGTAAAACGAATTCTAAATGGAAGTATCGAAAAAGGAACCTCTCAAATTTTATATGCTGTTGCGAAAAAAGCAAGTATTATTCCCAGAAAACAAATGTACGCCCAAATTGTTACCAGTTCCTTAACAGTAGGTTTAGGAGGTTCTGCGGGTTTAGAAAGCCCTATTGTGATTACAGGTGCAGCATTTGGTTCAAATTTTGCACAAAACTACAAATTACCTTATAAAGACAGAACATTGCTTATTGGCTGTGGTGTTGCCGCAGGTATTTCTGCTGCTTTTAACGCTCCAATTGCCGGTGTTCTTTTTGCTATTGAAGTTTTATTGGTTGATGTCAGTATTTCTGCCTTTACACCAATTATGATTTCTGCCGCTACCGGTGCGCTGGTTTCTGCAATTGTATTAGACGAAAGTATTTTATTATCTTTTAGAAAACAAGAAGCTTTTAATTATCATAACATTCCTTTTTATGTGCTGTTAGGCATATTGACTGGTTTTATTGCCGTTTATTACGCAAGAAATTTTCAAAGAGTCGAACATTATTTTTCTAATTTAAAAGTTGGTCCTTATAAAAAAGCATTAATTGGTTCTTCGTTATTGGCACTGCTTATTTTTATATTTCCAACACTGTTTGGAGAGGGTTATGAAAGTATTAAAACGTTATCTGAAAGTGATCCCGGAAAAATATTAGACAATACTTTATTTGCTGATTTTAGAGATAATCAATGGGTTCTATTACTGTTTGTTGGATGCACAATGATGGTTAAAGTATTTGCATCAGCATTAACCCTTGGAAGTGGTGGAAATGGAGGGAATTTTGCTCCGTCTTTATTCTTAGGATCTTATTTGGGATATTTCTTTGCAAAATTTATAAGTCTTATCGGATTGTCGAAATTGCCTATCAGTAACTTTACAATGGTGGGAATGGCAGGTATTTTGAGCGGACTATTTCATGCACCTCTAACTGCAATCTTTTTAATTGCTGAGATTACGGGTGGCTATAGCCTGATGATTCCACTTATGATTGTTTCTTCAATAAGTTTTGCTATCTCTAAACGTTTCGAGAAATATTCTCTTGACGTAAAAGGTCTTGCTAAAAAAGGTCACGCATTTACAAGTAATAAAGATTCAAACATTCTTTCTACTCTTGATATTGATACTATTATTCAAACTGATTATCTGACGGTTCATCCGGAAGAGAACCTAAGCAAACTTGTTGATCTTATCTCACACTCTAACCAGGTTGTTTTTGCCGTGGTTGATAATGAGAAAGACCTCGTTGGTGTAGTTCATTTTAATGATATTCGAGAAATTATCTTCAATTCATATCAGGTAAAATATACTCTGATCAAAGATGTTATGAAAACTCCGCTGGCCATTATCTCATCAAACGACAGTATGGAAATCGTAATGAGTAAATTCGAAAAATCAAAATCAGCCTTTCTTCCGGTCTTACGAAATGACAAATACTTTGGTTTTATTTCTAAATCTATAGCACTTGAAGCCTACAGAATGAAATTACGTTCCATGACAATTGAGTAAAATTTAATTTATCCGATACCAAGAAGTGCCTTTGTGAGATTATGTGGAATATAGACTTAACATACAGAACTGAATTTCAGTCAACTTTTGACCGATTGTGCTAAAAAAGGCTTGACCTGCAAAACAGCAGACTATTGCCCAACATTGCTTTGCACAAAATTCGCGAGAGTTTATCACTAGAATGGACATACAATTCTAATGGTATCCAAGGAAATACTATGAGTTTACGAGAAACCCAAATGGTTATTCAGGAAGGAATTACTATTAAAGGGAAATCACTGCGTGAACATTTTGAAACACATAATCATGATAAGGCAATAGATTATTTATATTCTATTGTCGATGATAGTTACAACCTTCGAAGTATTGATATTCTTTCTATTCACGGATTAGTTTTACGTTCTATCGAAGATGACTTTGCAGGACGTTTACGCAATGGAGGTGTTCGTATTTCAGGTGCTAATTTCATGCCACCAAATGCCAATAAAATTTCAGATTATCTGGATGAGCTAATCGATTTTGTTAATACAAATCCATTAGATTTAAATGACATCGAACTGGCCACAATTTATCATCATAAACTAGTCTGGATTCATCCATTCTTTGATGGGAATGGGCGTACTGTTCGTTTGAGCATGAATTTACTATTGATGCGTTGCGGTTTTCCTCCAGCAATTATCCTAAAAAACGACAGGAAAAAACATTATGAAGCACTTAATCAGGCTAATAATGATAATTATCAAAAACTAACACTTTTAATGTCTCAGGCTTTAGAACGTGCATTAAACATATACCTAAGTTCGATGCCCGGAAATGATTATGACTACCAAAAAATTTCTGATATTGTTAGCGAACCTGAAACTCCTTACGAACAGGAATATGTTAGTTTACTAGCCAGAACAGGAAAAATTGATGCATATAAAGAAGGTAGAAATTGGTATACAACCAGAGAAGCTATTGAAGAATACAGGGCAACCCGAAAAAGAAAACGCTAGTTCCTACTAGCGTTATTTTGTTACTAATTGTAACATAAAGTTTTGCTATCGAGCACAAAAAGAACAAATCAAAGTGGTAACTTTGCGTTTTGCTCAAAATTATGTTAGAAAAAGACAATACTATTGAAGTTCTTGGTGCAAGGGTTCATAATCTAAAAAATATAGACATTTCTATTCCGCGTGAAAAACTGGTTGTTATTACCGGTTTATCAGGTTCGGGAAAATCTTCTTTGGCATTTGATACCATATATGCGGAAGGACAACGTCGTTACGTTGAAACTTTTTCGGCTTATGCCAGACAGTTTCTTGGTGGCTTAGAACGTCCAGATGTTGATAAAATCGACGGACTTTCGCCGGTAATTGCTATTGAACAAAAAACAACCAGCAAAAGTCCGCGTTCGACCGTTGGTACTATTACTGAAATTTATGATTTCCTACGACTTCTTTATGCTCGTGGTGCTGACGCTTATAGTTACAACACTGGAGAGAAAATGGTTTCCTATTCTGATGAACAAATTAAAGATTTGATTATTCAGGATTTTAAAGGGAAACGAATCAATATCCTTGCTCCAATTATTAGAGCCAGAAAAGGACATTATGCCGAGTTATTCCAGCAAATTACCAAACAAGGTTTCCTTAAAGTTCGTGTAAACGGCGAAGTTCAGGATCTGGTTTCAGGAATGAAACTGGATCGTTACAAAACACACGATATCGAAATTGTAGTCGACAGAATGTTGATAGAAGATACTGAAGACAATCAAAAAAGATTATCAGAAAGCATCAATACAGCCATGCATCATGGAGAAAACGTATTAATTATTTTGGACCAGGATACAAATGAAGTACGTTATTTCAGTAGAAACTTAATGTGTCCAACAACAGGAATATCGTATCAAAACCCAGAACCAAATTTATTTTCGTTCAACTCCCCAAAAGGAGCTTGTCCGCATTGCAATGGATTAGGGACAGTGCATGAAATTAATATTAAAAAAATTATTCCTAATCCTAAATTATCCATTAAAGCCGGAGGTTTCGCTCCGCTTGGTGAATACAAATCTTCGTGGATTTTTAAACAACTAGAAGTTATTGGAGAAAAATTCAGTTTTAAGATAACAGATCCAATTGAGAAGATTCCGGAAGAAGCTATGACGATGATCCTTCATGGTGGAAAAGATAAATTTGTCGTAAATTCTAAAGATTTAGGCGTTACCCGCGATTATAAAATAGATTTTGAAGGAATCTCACATTTCATCAAAAATCAGTTTGATGAAACTTCTTCAACCACGATAAAACGTTGGGCAAAAGATTTCATGGACGAAGTAAATTGTCCGGTTTGTGACGGTTCCCGTTTGAAAAAAGAAGCATTGTTCTTTAAAATCAACGGCAAAAATATCGTTGAATTGTGTGATATGGACATCTCCGATTTGACTGTCTGGTTTCAGGATTTAAACAAACATTTATCAGACAAACAGCTTTTGATTGCATCAGAAGTCGTTAAAGAAATAAAAGACCGTTTGAACTTTTTAATGAATGTTGGTTTGAATTATCTGGCTTTAAGCCGAAGTTCAAAATCACTTTCGGGTGGTGAAGCACAGCGTATTCGTCTGGCTACACAAATTGGTTCACAACTGGTTGGTGTTTTATATATTCTCGATGAGCCAAGTATTGGTTTACACCAAAGAGACAATGAAAAACTAATTCACTCCTTAGAACAATTACGCGATATCGGGAACTCGGTTATTGTTGTAGAACACGATAAAGACATGATCGAACGTGCTGATTACGTAATTGATATTGGTCCGAAAGCAGGTAAATACGGAGGAGAAATCATCAGTATTGGAACTCCCGCAGAAACGTTGAAATCGAATACAATTACCGCTCAATATTTGAACGGTAAAATGAAATTAGAGATTCCGAAAGAGCGCCGTAAAGGAAACGGCAAATTCCTAAAACTAACCGGAGCGACAGGAAACAACCTTAAAAATGTTTCGATCGAATTACCATTAGGGAAAATGATTTGTGTAACAGGAGTTTCAGGAAGTGGAAAATCTACTTTAATAAACGAAACCCTCTATCCTATCCTGAACGCTTATTATTTTAATGGCGTAAAAAAACCACAACCATACAAAAAGATTGAAGGCCTTGAGCATATTGACAAAGTAATTGATATCGATCAAAGTCCGATTGGAAGAACACCACGCTCGAATCCAGCTACTTATACAGAGGTTTTTACTGAAATCAGAAATCTTTTTACGATGACTTCTGAAAGTATGATTCGTGGTTATAAAGCGGGTCGTTTCAGTTTTAATGTAAAAGGCGGACGCTGTGAAACCTGCGAAGGTTCCGGTGTAAGAACTATCGAAATGAACTTTCTACCGGATGTTTATGTCGAATGCGAAACGTGTCAGGGAAAACGTTTCAATAGAGAAACATTAGAAATAAGATATAAAGGGAAATCAATTTCAGATGTCTTGAATATGACCGTTGATGAAGCTGTTCCGTTCTTTGAAATGATTCCGAAGATTTATAGAAAAGTAAAAACAATTCAGGATGTTGGGTTAGGATATATTACACTTGGTCAGCAAAGTACCACACTTTCCGGTGGTGAAGCACAACGTATCAAATTAGCCGGAGAATTGTCTAAAAAAGATACCGGAAATACCTTTTATATTCTTGACGAACCTACTACAGGATTGCATTTTGAAGACATTCGTGTTTTGATGGATGTAATTAATAAACTGGTTGATAAAGGAAATACGATCCTGATTATCGAACATAATATGGATGTCATAAAACTCGCTGATTACATCATTGATATTGGTCCCGAAGGAGGAAAAGGTGGCGGACAATTAATCGCCAAAGGAACTCCTGAAGAAGTAGTGAAAAGTAAAAAAAGTTATACGGCTAAGTTCTTGAAAAAGGAATTAGAATAGAAATGCATCTTTGTCATTTTTTTTTGACAAAGATGTATTGATTTAAAAAATTAACAGTAGTAATTTTATATTTTAGCATTAAAATATAAAAGATGAAATCAATTTTGCCATTCATTATATTAGTATTACTTAGTGCAAAAAGTTTTTCCCAGTCACAAAAAGATAGCCTTAGAGATGTTGTAAAAGAAAGGATTAAAAATATTAATGAAAAACAAATTGACAACCCTTACTATTCCAGACAAGAACTCGAAGAGGAATATCTCCGTGAAAACAGCGTATTTCAATCTTTAGCTCAGCCTAGCACAGAAAGTGATTTAGCAAATCATTATAAAATTTATCTGGAACAAAAACTTCTAAAAAAAATTAATTTTAGCAAACTGAAAACATCTTCTTACTACAAAGGCATTTCTAATAAAAAATACAATTACACTATCCGACTAACCTTTGAGATAAATAAGAAGAATAAAGCTTTTAATTTTCGCATTAATACAGGAGACAGGGAGCTCAATAAAAAAGTTATCGAAATTTTTAAAAATTATCCTTTAGAAAAATTAAACTTAAATGATAATGCTAAACTTGGAAAAATTAGTGTTCAGTTATTTACAAAAGAAGACAAAAACACACTAATAAAAGCAAGTACATTTGTCGTCATAGATGAGCTTCCCGTTTTAAAAGGATGCGAAAGTATTGCCTACAATTCCGAGTTGAACAGATGCCTTTATGATCAAATATTCGAGTATATTTTAAAAAACATCTCGCTTGAAAACATTGCGAAACAAAACAAAAGAGGAGAAATCGTTATCAATCCGCGTTTTTCTATTGATTCTAATGGAAAAATTTTCCGTGTTAATTCTATTGCTCCAAACAAAATCATTAAAGATGAAATTGACCAGATTATAACATCTTTCAATCAAGTGATAATTCCAGGTAAAAAAAATGACATTCCTAAAAACACTTATTGTGAAACTTTCCGGACGATAACTATCGAAAATTTAAAATGATGGACTTTATACAAACTTAAAAATACTTTCATAATTCATTGATAATGAATTAACAGCTTAAGAGATCATTATCACTACCTTACTTTAAAATTAATAAATGCTCATTTCTGTAACAATTCTCGAAAAAAGCAGTAATTTAGTATGCCCTAATTGCCAAAATCAGAAACTTTGGCAATTTTTTATGGGCTAAAAACAATGTTTCGATTGAAAACTGGTGCCCTTGCCCTGATGGGAGCGGCATCTTTTTGTGGCACGGTTCACCGCAAAAGATATAGCGAACAGCAGGATTAAGCTCCTCACTTCGATTACGCTCAGTGTGACAATAACTACTCTGAGAATGATAATTAAAAAAAAGACACAACTTAAATAAAAATATAAATAATTAAAATACCTAAAATGAGATTAGAAGATTTTGATAATGATGAGGACAAAGTAATTCAGGACCGTTTAAAACAAAAAACGTGGAATGAAATTAGAACAAATGACAGCTGGGCGATTTTTAAAATCATGGCCGAGTTTGTAAACGGTTACGAAAGCATGGGACGTATTGGTCCTTGTGTATCTATTTTTGGATCGGCGAGAACGAAACCGGATGATAAATACTATTTATTGGCTGAAAAAATTGCATACAAAATCAGTAAAGCTGGTTATGGTGTGATCACTGGAGGTGGTCCCGGAATCATGGAAGCTGGTAACAAAGGTGCGCATTTAGGAGGTGGAATTTCGGTTGGTTTAAACATCGAATTACCTTTTGAACAACACTTCAACCCTTATATCGACCACGATAAAAACCTGAATTTCGATTATTTCTTTGTGAGAAAAGTTATGTTCGTAAAATATTCGCAAGGTTTTGTGGTGATGCCTGGAGGTTTTGGAACTTTAGATGAAATGTTCGAAGCTATTACTTTAATTCAAACTAAGAAAATCGGAAAATTCCCAATTATATTAGTTGGTGTTGAATTCTGGTCTGGGTTGATCGAATGGGTAAAAACAGTTTTGGTTGAAAAAATGCAAACTGTAAGCCCTGAAGATTTAAACTTATTTAAAATCGTAGATACTGAAGATGAAGTTGTTGATGTATTAGATAAATTCTACAAGAAATACGATTTAAGTCCAAATTTCTAAAATTTTTTTTCAGCATATCAGTAAATAAATTGACGCGGATTTAACAGATTCGCCAAAGCAAAGACGCGGATAAAAACGGATTTTATTGGAATTTAGAATTTAAAAATTGAAATTTTATTTTTATCCTTTATATGGTGAAATCACATTAAATCTTACAAAAAATTGAAGCTGTTTTTTTTAAACAGCTTTTTTTATACTATTTTTACAATAAAACCAGAACGACTATAAGCTCGTAACTTAGATTATATCCCTTAATTTTTAAGCCATCATTGAAATCATCTTATAAAATTATATTCTTCGTTTTTGTTTTGATGAGTTCATTAAAACAATATGCACAACATCAATCTAAGATGGAAGTGGCGGTTAATCTCGAACTGAAAACACTTAACGTAAAACAAGATATAACTTATTACAATACTTCGAATGACTCTTTGATATCGATTGTTTTAAACGACTGGAACAATGCTTTCTCTGATAAAAACACACCTTTAGCCAGAAGATTTTCTGATGAATTCTACAGGGGTTTTCATTTAGCAAAACCAACAGAAAGAGGAAACACAACAATTTTAAATTTAAGCGATTCGGATAATATGGCGCTTGAATGGGAAAGAACTGCTAAAAATCCGGATTTTATTATTGTAAAACTAAATCGAAAATTATATCCCGGGCAAAAATTAGATTTGCATTTGACTTATATTTCCAAAATCCCGAGTGATAAATTTACTCGTTATGGTTTTGATCAAAATGGCGGAATGAATTTAAAAAACTGGTTTTTGAGTCCTGCTCGTTTTGAGAATCATCGTTTTATTAAATATAACAATTTCAACTTAGATGATATCGCAAATGCCAGCACTGATTATGAAATTTCTATCAGAATACCTAACCAATATTCTATTACAACTGACCTGAATTCAGTTTCTGAAGATCTTACAAATCCTTCTTTCAGGACATATTTGTACTCCGGAAAAAACAGAACTGATTTTAATTTATTTATAGAAAAACAAAATAATTTTGTAAGCTATGAAAATGGTTCACTAGAGGTACTTACAAATCTTAAAAATAAAAAAGTCAGCGAAATTCAAAAAGCGATTATCATCAATAGGGTTGTGAATTTTGCAAGTGCTTTTATCGGGAAATATCCGCATCAAAAAATCACAGTTTCTCAGGTTGATTACGACAGAAATCCATTTTATGGCCTAAATCAGCTGCCCTCTTTTATTAGTCCGTTTCCGGATGATTTTATATTCGAAATCACCTTTCTAAAAACGTATCTCAATAATTATCTAAAAAATAGCTTACGACTGGATCCCAGAAAAGACAATTGGGTTTATGATGGTATTCAAATTTACAGCATGATGAAATTCATGGAGGAAAACCATCTGGACCAAAAGATGCTTGGACGCCTTTCAGACATGAAACTATTTAAAAGTTACAACATTGCCAATTTGACTTTTAACGAGCAATACAGCTATTACTATATGCTTATGGCCAGAAAAAATCTGGATCAGCCACTTGGTGATCCAAAACAGACTTTAATAAAATTTAACGAACAAATCGCCAGCAAATATCGTGCAGGCCTAAGTTTGAGTTACCTCGATGATTATTTAAACCATGATATCGTACCTGAAAGTGTACAGGAATTTTATGATCTCAACAAACAAGAACAAACAAATCGTTACGATTTTGAAAAAATACTAACAAAGAACAGTTCAAAAAATATTGATTGGTTTTTTAATACTATTATAGATTCACGAGATATCATCGATTATAAATTTACGAATGTTTCTAGAACGAAAGACAGTATACAATTTCAGATAAAAAATAAAACGAATAATTTTGTTCCTATTCCGGTTTACGGAATCAAGAAGAATGAGGTAGTTTTCAAAAAATGGATTGAACCAAAAAATAATGATTCAATTTATGAGTTTGCCAGAGAAAAAGCGGACAAAATAGTACTGAATTATGATAATGAAGTTCCGGAATACAATTTGAGAAACAATTGGAAATCATTAAAAAGTGTCGTTATAACGAATCGCCCAATCAAATTTAATTTTGCTAAAGATCTTGAAGATCCTTATTACAACCAGATTTTATATATCCCAACACTTACCTATAATCTATACGACGGTTTTACGCCCGGAGTTCGATTTCATAATAAAACCATTCTGGACAAACCATTTACATTTGATATCAATCCTGCCTACTCTATTAAAGCTGGAACGATATCTGGTTCTTCCGCTTTTGTCTGGAATGAATATTACAGAAACAGCACATTGTATAGCGTAAGATATTCGATGAGCCAAAATTATTATCATTATGCTCCTGATGCAACTTATTTAAGATTGAATCCTATGGTTCAGTTTAGAATTCGAGAGGAGAATTTCAGAGATAATCGAAAACAGTTGATCCTTTTCAGGCAAGTTATTGTAAATCGTGAAGCCAGTAAATATATAACTGACAATTCTAAACCAAATTATTCTGTATTTAATGCCCGTTATTCGAATACTAAAACTGAATTGATTGACCATTTTAGTTTCATGAATGATCTTCAGTTTGCGGGAGATTTCGGGAAAATTGCCGGTGAGGTTGAATATCGAAGATTATTCGAAAACAATCACAAACTAAACATACGCTTGTATGCGGGAACTTTTTTATACAACACAACAAATTCAGATTATTTTAGTTTTGGTTTAGACCGTCCAACAGATTATATGTTTGATTATAATTTTTACGGAAGATCAGAAAGTACCGGATTTTTTAGCCAACAATTTGTGATGGCTGAAGGTGGTTTTAAGTCAAAACTGGAACCAGCATATGCAAATCAATGGATAACAACATTAAACGCCAGTTATTCGATCTGGAACTGGATTGAAGCTTATGGCGATATTGGATTCCTGAAAAGCAAACATCAAAGTGAGCATTTTGTTTACGACAGTGGTATTAGATTAAATTTAGTACCGGATTATTTTGAAGTTTATTTTCCAGTTTACTCTAATAATGGTTGGGAAATTTCCCAAAATAAATACAACGAAAAAATTCGATTTGTGATGACTCTTTCGCCAAAAACATTAGTTAATCTTTTTACTAGAAAATGGTTTTAATTGAATAAATTTTAAAGAAAAACATGCGTTATTATCATTAAATTACATTTTTACATAAATATAAATCAAAAAATATGCATAGTTTTTTGATTTTAAATACAAATAATTAAATTATATTTATTTTAAAGAATTATGATTATTGATTGTTTTTAAGTAATTTCGCAGTCTAACATGACCCCCTCAAGATTATGATAAAAGAAAAAAGCAATACTACACTAACATTTGAAGATTTCAAAACTGAGGTATTGAATGACTACAGAATTGCAGTTACCAGCCGCGAATGTAGTCTTTTAGGTCGTAAGGAAGTATTAACAGGAAAAGCCAAATTTGGAATATTTGGTGACGGAAAAGAGGTACCACAGCTTGCTATGGCAAAATCTTTTAAAAACGGAGATTTCCGTTCCGGATACTACCGCGATCAAACTTTTATGATGGCTATTGGAGAGTTATCTCCTAAACAATTTTTCGCAGGTTTATACGGTCACACTGATTTAGAATATGATCCAATGTCCGCCGGAAGACAAATGGGCGGACACTTTGTAACGCACAGTCTAAACGAAGACGGATCCTGGAAAGACTTAACAAAACAAAAAAATTCAAGCGCAGATATATCGCCTACAGCAGGTCAGATGCCAAGACTTTTGGGATTGGCCCAGGCATCAAAAATCTACAGGAATGTTGCCGGAATCAAAACCAAAGACAAATTCTCTGTAAACGGAAATGAAATTGCGTGGGGAACTATAGGAAATGCAAGTACATCTGAAGGTTTGTTTTTTGAAACAATAAATGCTGCCGGAGTACTGCAAGTACCCATGGTAATGAGTGTTTGGGATGATGAATACGGGATTTCGGTTCACGCCAGACATCAGACCACCAAAGAAAATATTTCTGAGATCCTGAAAGGATATCAACGTGACGAAGATTCAAACGGATATGAAATTTTCAGAGTTAAAGGCTGGGATTATGCAGAGTTGGTTTCGACTTATGAAAGAGCTGCTGCCATAGCCCGCGAGCAACACGTTCCGGTTTTAATACATGTAAACGAATTAACACAACCACAAGGCCACTCGACTTCAGGTTCTCATGAGCGTTATAAAAATGCGGAGAGACTGGCTTGGGAAAAAGATTTTGACTGTATTCGCCAGATGCGTTTATGGATGATTGCCATCAATATTGCTTCGCCGGAAGAACTGGCAGAAATTGAAGCTGAATTGAAAAAAGAAGTTCTCGAAGCTAAAAAAGAAGCATGGAACTCTTTTATTAACCCAATTATAGAAGATCAAAAAAATCTAATGATTTTATTGGAGCAGATTTCTGCTGCCAGTATCAATCACAAAGATAAAATTCAAAAATATATCTCTGAAATAAGCGTCATCAAATCTCCTTTAAAAAAGGAAATGCTGGTGATCGCAAGAAAAATATTGCGTTTTATAGAAATACCAAACAGCAAAGTATTATTGTCTAATTGGATTACCAATTACATCGAAATCACGCAGCCAAGGTTCAGCAGCAATTTATACTCTAATTCAGGTCAAAATATTTTTTCTGTAGAAAAAGTACTTCCAGAATATGCAGATAACGCAAAAGCGGATCAGGATGGACGAATGATTATTCGTGATAACTTTGATGCTCTGTTTACTAAATATCCTGAAGCACTAATCTTTGGTGAAGATGTAGGAAACATTGGCGACGTAAATCAAGGTCTTGAAGGCATGCAGGAAAAATACGGAGAACTTCGTGTTGCAGATGTTGGTATTCGTGAAGCTACCATTATAGGACAAGGAATTGGGATGGCTTTAAGAGGTTTACGCCCAATTGCCGAAATTCAGTATTTAGATTATTTATTATACGCGATTCAAATCATGAGTGATGATTTGGCAACTTTACAATACAGAACTGTTGGTAAACAAAAAGCACCATTAATTATCAGAACCCGCGGACATCGTCTTGAAGGTATCTGGCATTCTGGTTCTCCAATGGGAATGATTATTAATGCTATTCGCGGGATTCATGTATTGGTTCCAAGAAATATGACACAAGCTGCAGGTTTCTACAATACTCTTTTAGAAACTGACGAACCGGCTTTAGTAATCGAATGTTTGAATGGTTATCGATTAAAAGAAAAAACACCATTAAATTACGGTGAATTCAAAACGCCTATTGGTGTTGTCGAAACCCTAAAAGAAGGTGCTGATATTACATTAGTTTCTTATGGATCTACTTTAAGATTGGTGCAACAAGCTGCAATTGAATTATTAGATTTAGGAATTGATTGTGAAGTAATCGATATCCAGTCTTTACTTCCGTTTGACATCAATAAGGATATCGTAAAAAGTATTGCAAAAACAAACCGTCTTTTAGTAATCGACGAAGATGTTCCCGGTGGAGCTTCGGCATATATTTTACAGCAGGTTCTTGAAGAGCAAGATGCCTATATTCATTTAGACAGTAAACCGCAAACTCTTGCTGCAAAAGCGCACAGACCAGCTTATGGTACTGATGGTGATTATTTCTCTAAACCTTCTACCGAAGATATTTTTGAGAAAGTGTACAACATGATGCATGAAGTCAATCCTGCTAAATTTCCGAATTTATATCAATAATTTAGTTTGGCTTTCAATATAAAAAAAGGCTTGTAAACAATTGTTTACAAGCCTTTTTTATTAAAGTCTCGTTTGTCATCCTGAGCAAAGTCGAAGGTAAACCAATTGGAACACGGGCTTCGACTTCGCTCAGCCTGACAAAAAAAGAGCAATAAAAAATCCGTGTAAATCTGCGCTTTCGCGATAGCGAACCCGTATCATCCGCGTGCCATCTCACAATACATTCATTGCTAAACATCGGCACACCAACACAAGTAAACATAAAAATCCGCATAAATCTGCGCTTTCACGATAGCGAACCCGTGTCATCTGCGTACCATCTCGCAATACATTCATTGCAGAACATCGGCAGACCAACACAAATAAACAAAAAATCCCGTGCTATCACGCAACTATTTAGCTGCTAAAATAGCGCGAGCCTTCTCTAAATCTTCGGCAGTATCAATACCAATACCAACATGATTCGTTTCGACCATTTTGATGCGTTTACCGAATTCTAAATAGCGAAGCTGCTCTAATTTTTCAGAGGCTTCTAAAGATTTCATTGGTAAACTATAAAAATCTAATAAGGCTTGTTTTCTAAAAGCATAAATCCCGATGTGTTGAAAATAACGAACTCCAACATCTCTATCTCTTGGATATGGAATTACCGAACGAGAAAAATACAAGGCAAACTGTGATTGATCTACTACAACTTTTACGTTATTGGGATTATTAATTTCGTCCTCATTTGTAATTTCACGCATCAACGAAGCCAAATCAATCTTGCGATCTTCATCATTTTTAAAAACTGATAAAACCTGTTCTAAAGGTCCCGCTTCAGTAAAAGGTTCATCGCCTTGCACATTTACCACAATATCGACATCAAGACTAAATATAGCTTCAGCAATACGATCGCTTCCGGATTCATGTTCTTTGATGCTCATGATCGCTTTACCACCGTGATTTACTATTTCATTAAAAATCAAATCTGAGTCGGTTACTACAAATACATCATCAAACAACTTTGTTGCAACAGTTGCGTCATAAGTTCTTAGAATTACCGTTTTCCCTCCAAGGTCCTGCATTAATTTTGCAGGAAAACGTGTTGATGCATATCGTGCCGGAATTACAGCTATTATTTTCATTTTATATTCTTTTAATTTTTATTTATTCAGCAAAAGCTAAAGTCTTTCTGCCTGAATATTTACAATCTCGTTTTTTATCATTTCCAACATCCCTTTCGAAAAGCCTTCTGCCACATAGTTGCTTTCGCTATTATTATCATTGTTTATGATATAAACAAAGTAAATTATACCTGATCTCGGGGCTTTTTGCTCTCTAATTTCAAATTGAATCTCATTCAAGTTAAAATCCATCTTAAATAAAATATTTCCAAGCCAATTTGTTTTCTCGAATGTCAAAAGTTTCTGATCAGCATCAATTGTAATTTTTAAAGATCCCTGAACAGCTAAAGATATCAATCCCAAAATTATCACCAAAACAATCAAAACTGCAGTCATTTCTAATTCACCCATTATGAGGAGAACAATTTCTGCAAATATTCCTCCAATAATTATTGGCCCTAAAACAACTTGTTTAGAAGATTTATATGTTTTGATATGTTTATTTGATAGATTCATATTGAAACAAATATACCGATTCGCAATTAGGTTTTAAAAATATATTCCTAACATATTTTCTAAATAATTAAATATTAATATCTTATAAAATATTTATTTTTAAAATAAAAAACTATGAAAAGATTTTCAGCCACTCTTCCACTCTATTTCTTTTTAATTGTTGTTTATTCGGCTTTAAGCCAAAATAAAAATGCTGTAATATTGAATGCCTTTTCAGATCGTATCTTTAACGGAAAAGGCTACCAACCGGTTACGAGCCTAAAATGGAAGTATAAAACTGGTGGCAAAATTTTCTCTTCGCCTATTGCTCAAAACGGAATAGTCTATATAGGCAGCGAAGATGGTTTTCTTTACGCCATCGAAGAAAAATCTGGAAATTTAAAATGGAAATTTAAAACTAATGGTGCTATCCATAGCAGTCCCAGTATATTTGAAAATATTATTTATTTTGGGAGTTTTGACGGAAATTATTACGCAATAAACACCCAAAACGGGAAACTAATTTGGAAATTTAAAACTGGTGGCGAACACTGGTTAGGAGAACTTGGAATGTGGGGCATGAAACCTGAAACACAATATATGGAAGATTTATGGGATTTTTATCTTTCATCGCCTGTGGTGTATGAGAACAGAAAAACTTCGCAGGTTTTATTTGGAAGCAGTGACGGAAACATCTATTCTCTCGACGCTAAAACGGGAATTTTAAAATGGAAATTCAAAACCAATGGTCCCGTTCACGGAAGTCCCGTGATTGATAAAGACAAAATTTACATTGGTGGTTGGGACGCCACTTTATATGCTTTAAACATCGAATCCGGAAAAGAAATCTGGCGTTTCGCAACGGGAACACAAATGGGTTTTAAGGGAATACAATCATCCGTTGCACTTTCTGATGGTAAAATTTATTTTGGAGCAAGAGAACCTTTCTTTTTTGCCTTGGGCGCTGAAACCGGAAAACAAATATGGAAATACAATGCCGAGAATTCCTGGATATTAAGTTCTGCCGTCGTAAAAGACAATACGGTTTATGTAGGCACATCAGATACTTATGCTTTATTAGCGCTGGATGCTAAAACCGGAATCGAAAAATACCGATTCAAAGCCAATGGTTATGTTTATTCATCGCCGGCGATCGCAGGAAATACAATTTATTTTGGCGATTTTACAGGTAATTTTTTTTGTTTGGATTTACTTTCAAACGGGAAAAAATCAAATTTTATAAGTACGGAAAACCGCAAACAATTTGCAACTTCTACTTTAAAAAATGATCTTTTAGATTTTGGATATGCGGCTCAAAACGAAGATCTTTCTATTTACGATAACAACAAAAAAGTAATAGCTCAATTCTATAAATTAGGTGCTATTGTTTCTTCGCCGTTCATCAGTAAAAATGCTGTTTACTTTGGAAGTGCAGATGGTTATTTATATGCTTACAATCTAAAGAAATAACCCTTTGTGTATCTCAGTGAAACCTTCGTGCCACTTTGTATAATAATTCTACCACGGAGAGTCGCAAAGGTTTCACGGAGATTCGCAGAGTTGTATTACATAATTTTTACCGACGTCATACTCAATGAACCTGCTAATAATTTGTCGTTGAATAAGTCGAGTTCTTCAGATTCTTCTTTCAGACCTAAAGTGTACAACAAAGGCAAATAATGCTCCGGAGTTGGAATCGCCAATTGAGTTGCCTTATTCATTCTTTCGAAGTCAATTAAAGGCTGGAAATTTCCATCTAATAAATAATTATTGATCGTTTCACGAGCTTCAATTGCCCAATCGAAACCATAATTGTCTTTATCAAAATTTCTGAAATCAACCAAACGGAGGTTGTGAACGATATTCCCACTTCCGATAATCAAAACTCCTTTATGGCGCAGTGATTGTAATTTCTGAGCCAACTCAAAATGATACTGACCTGACTTTGTATAATCAATACTCAACTGAATTACCGGGACATTTGCTTCAGGATATAAATGTTTGATTACGCTCCAGGCACCATGATCTAAACCCCAATGTTCGTCTAAATCTACATTTACGGGTTCTAATATTTTCTTTGTTTCTGCTGCCAGTTCAGGACTTCCTTTTGCAGGATATTGTACATCAAAAAGTGCTTGCGGAAAACCGCCAAAATCATGAATCGTTCTTGGCATTTGCATCGAAGTTACTTTGGTTCCGTTCGTAAACCAATGTGCTGAAATACATAAAATTGCATTGGGTTGCGGTAATGTTTTAGCCAGATTACGAAAACCGGCCACAAACTGATTTTCTTCAATAGCATTCATTGGGCTGCCGTGCCCTAAAAACAAAACCGGCATTTTATCTGTATTCGAAAACGCAGATGATATCGAATGTAAATCGTTTAGTGTTGTCATTGTAAATAATTATAAACACGAATTTCACAGATTTTCACTAATGCTAAATCTAAAAAAATTAATTCGTGCTATTTCGTGAAATTAGTGTTTTATTCTTCAAAACTCTCGTCTTTAAATCCTATCAAATATAATTTATTTTTGGCACGTGTCATAGCAGTATAAAGCCATCTGATGTAATCGCGATCGATTCCGTTTGGCAAGTAAGGTTGTTCTATAAAAACCGTATTCCATTGTCCACCTTGCGATTTGTGACACGTAATAGCGTAAGAGAATTTCACTTGCAAACCATTGAAATATTCGTTCTCTTTTACCTTTTGAAATTTCTTATATTTTGTAGTCTCACTTTCATAATCTTTCATCACTTCTTCATACAAACGATTCGATTCTTCGTAAGTTAATGAGGGAGATTCACTTTTTATGGTATCTAATAACAATACCGTTTCAAAAGGTTTCTGATCCGGATAATCGACCATTCTTATTTTTACTTTCGCAAAATTAAATCCATACAATTCGGTGATTCCAAATAATTCCAAAACTTCAATAATATCTCCGTTGGCAATAAATCCGGCTTCGTCAGTTTCTTTTAGCCAGAAATAATTATTCTTTACTACCATCAAAAAATCGCCTACTGAAAGTTCGCTTTCCTTAAATAAAATTCGGGTTCTGATTTGTTCATTATATTGGTTTGCACGTTTATTCGAACGCACGATAAAAGCCGTGTCTTCGATACTATAATTGCTGTAAGCAGAATTTATAGCATCCTGAATATCATAACCATCCGTAAGACGAACGATATCTTTGAATTTTTTCACATTAAATTTAAACTCTGTAATAAAACTATCTTTCAGCAATTCGCGCAATTCAGTCGCATTAAATAAGATACCGGAACTTTCTTCCTGACGCATTACTTCATCCAATTCGATATGTTCGATTTCTTTATCATAATGAATCCCAAGAGTCTGAACATCCAGTGCCGGACTAATATCTAAATTCACCGGTGGCAACTGAGCGGTATCTCCCAAAAGAATCATTTTGCAGTTCGTTCCGGAATAAACATACGATATCAAATCATCGAGAAGTGATCCGTTGTCGTACAATTTCGAATCTGAGTTGCTGTCTGATATCATCGAAGCTTCATCGACGATAAAAATGGTGTTTTTATGTTTGTTTAATTGCTTGGTAAAAGCCACGCCTCCACCAGCTGATTTTTTAGGAAAATATATTTTTTTATGAATTGTAAAAGCAGGCGTATTAGAATAATTGGCGATTACTTTTGCTGCACGACCTGTTGGTGCCAACAGGACAAACTTTTTATTGATATCACCCAAATTATTTACGATTGTCGAAATCACAGTTGTTTTTCCAGTTCCTGCGTATCCTTTTAATACGAAAATCGTATCGTTATGTGTATCTGTTAGGAAAATAGCGATTTTTTGAAAAAATATGTCCTGTTTGTAAGTTGGTGCAAAAGGAAATTTTCTCTGTAAAAGGCTGTAAAAAAGTGATGAATTCATAAGGGTAATTTGAAATGCAAAGTTCGGCTTTTTTAATGGCAATGTCAAGGTCAAAAAAATTTAAACCATATAAGTAATATAAGTTAATTGAAGCTTAGCGTTTACTTTAATACAAACAAAAAAAAATGCAGCAAATGAATTTAGCATAATAAAGTAATAAGAACTTATATCACTTGTATGGTTCAGAAAAAACACAAAAATAACATGTTGCTAACTTTGCTTTAAAATTGTTTTTCGAAATTGCATTTGTAATTGTTCCTTTTTAATTTGTAAGTTTGTAATCGCCTTAAATTCTTTCTTGTAAAACAGGTAACGAATTGTAAATCAATATGTCATTGCAAAATACTAATATCACTTCCAAAAATTATAAAAAGCTTTCTATTCAGGTTTCATTGAATGGATTTTCATTTTGTTGTTTTGATACTTTAAATAATACTATTACAGCATTTAATGAAATCAATTTTGATACTTCTCAAAAAACATCAAAAATTGAAGAATTATACAGTGCTGCATTTAAAAATCATTCTGAATTAAAAGAGACATACGACGAAATTCTGGTAATTCACAGCAACAATCTTTCGACTTTTGTACCAAGTGCTTTATTTGATGAAAATTTCTTAGGGAGTTATTTACAGTACAATACAAAAGTTTTCGAGACTGATTTTTTTACTTTTGATAAAATTTCAAACTACGAAATGAACTCCGTTTACATTCCGTACATCAATATCAATAATTTTTTAATAGATACTGTGGGTTCATTTGACTACAAACATGTCAACAGTATTTTGGTCGAAAAAATTCTGGAGAGTTCAAAAAACAACGACGAGAAAAAAATGGTAGTGAATTTCAATCCAAATCATTTTGAAGTTATCGTGGTTCAGAATCAAAAACTATTATTATTTAATTCTTTCGAATATCAGACTCCGGAAGATTTTCTTTATTACTTGCTTTTCACAGCGGAGCAATTGAGTTTAAATCCGGAAAGCTTTCAGCTTGAATTATTAGGTACAATACATCAAAACGATGCGTTTTATGAGATTGCATACAAATACATTCGTCATGTTTCATTTCTGGATGTAAGTACATTACAACAAAAAAATAGCTTTTCAACTGCACAAAATCAAAAACATTATATTTTATTTCAATCATGAGAATCATTTCAGGAAAATACAAAGGACGCCGCATTTTTCCGCCAAAAAACCTTCCTGTAAGACCAACGACTGACATGAGTAAAGAAGCATTATTTAATGTTTTGAACAATCATTTTAGTTTTGAAGGCTTAAAGGTTTTGGATTTATTTGCCGGAACAGGAAACATAAGTTTTGAGTTCGCTTCACGCGGAAGCGCTCCAATTACATCAGTAGACGGGGATTTTGGATGCGTAAAATTTATCAAACAAGTTTCATCAGAATATGATTTTGACATCGCTGCAACTAAAAGTGATGTATATAAATTTCTTGACAATTGTAAAACTTCTTACGACATTATTTTTGCTGATCCTCCTTATGGATTAGATCAGAATGCGTTTGAAAAAATTGTTCTAACAGTTTTCGAAAGAGAATTACTAAACGAAGACGGAATGATGATTATCGAACATTCTAAATACACCAAAATGGAACATTTGAGCAATTTCTCTTTTCAGAAAAATTACGGCGGTTCATTTTTTAGTTTCTTCGAATTAAATTCAACTGATGATGAGGAAGAACTGACTATAAAATTAAATAAAGCTACAGAAGACGACGAAGGTTAATCTTTGTGTAATATATTAGGTCAAATAGAGCGAAATCGTGATTCTTCAAAGATTTCGACTTCGCTCAGGGAGACAATATTTCAGCAAATGTTATTATAATTCGAAAAAAAAATTAGCACATAGAAATATAGCGCTCTATTCGTAATAAGAAAACAAAAAGAAATACATTTCTCTCACACAGTCACTTTGTGCTTTTTAAATAAGTGAAATGCCTTTTTCCTACACAGCAAATCTATGTTTTCTATGTGTTAAAAATAATTAGACTTGCTGTTTTTTCTCTTTCTAATTTACTCTTTCGGAATTCTCCTCCATTCTTTTTCCTTTAAATTCAGTTTCCTTTACTTTTCCAAAAGAATACCTGATCGAAATTGAGATCTCATGTTCATCCACCAAATATCTTGCTTTTGAATTGATGTTATTAATTGTAAAGACCTCTTCTTCATCTATCTTTTTAAATACATTATTAAAATTCAGACTGCAATTCCAATTTTTAAAGAATGTTTTCGAAACTGCCATATCTACCATTGCTCTCGCATTCCTTTCAAAAACACCTTTGTTTTGTTTTGTAACTCCTCTCAAAGCAAGAATTGCCGTATATCCTTTTGGAAGTTTAAATTCGTTGTTTGAGTAATAATACGCATATGGTTTTGAAGATAAAAATACCGCCGAAGCATCTTCGATCTTCTCTGAAACAAAAACTAAAGAATTTGTTATGGTCCAGAATTTATAAGTAAAAGGCAATTCGAAATCGAGAACAAAAGCAGATTCCCTGTCAAAATTTTCATCTTTAAAAGTCATTATATTCAGCTCCGTATCAAAGAAGAAACTATTATAAACCGGATTTGTATTTTGATAATATGTGAATTTAACTGATTTATTATGGTACTGAAATGTCGAAGAAATTTCGTTGACAATTGTTGGATCCAAATTGATATTTCTAGCGTATAAAAAATACGGATTTATGTATGTTGTGCCCTGACTTAAAGATGAATAATTGGGTCTTGAAATACTTTTGGCATAATTTACACTAATATTTTTTGTACTGTCGATAGCAACTGAAAATTGTACTTTAGGGAAAAAATTGGTGTAATTTTTATTTATTAAAGGCAGTTGGTCTGTCTTGAATTTTCCGTCTACGTTGGTATTTTCAACTCTAAATCCTACTGAGAAATCTACTTTTTTAATCTTTCCGGAAAGCTGACTATAACCGGCTAAATTTTGTTCCTTAAAATCATAATGGTTAATTTCACTTTTACTGTTTTCATAATCAAATATATCTGAATCAGATTTTGAATCTGCTGCTGCATACAATCCTCCTATTTCAAATTTCATTTCGTTTTTAAACTTCTTTTCTACATCTATTCTTCCTGAAAACACATTGACATTAAATTTCTGATCCCGAAGTTGTGCCAATTCAAATTGAGTATTATTATAATTATTTTCAACCTGGCTCCATAATCCCTGATCAAAATTCGAATATTGCAAACCAGCAAAAACCTGCGTATCTATTGCTTTTATTTTTTTATTATAATTCAAAAATGAATTCACAAATTTTTTTTTGCTGTCATTATCACTATAAGTCACAACGTTATTTTCTATATTTTTATTTTTATTATCTGTAATGGTATTGATCGGAAAAAGGTCTTTTTGTAATCTACTATTCACACTAAACGAAAAATAATCATCTTCATTAATTTTATAAAATAAACTGCCGCCAAAAACAAATTGTCTTTTTTTTGAGTAGGCTGTCACATCATATTTTGAAGCAATGTCAGCATCAGGAATTTGATAATCTATACTATGATTTTCCCAGGGCTGCAACTGATTGTAATTGAAATTGGCTTTCCATTCGATTTTATTCTTTTTAAAACTGGTATTAAATCCAAGATAGTTATTGTACTTTTTCCTAAAGGAAGCAACCTCAGAAACTTCGGTCCTAAAACTATCTTTTTTACTAAATTTTCTAGTAATCAAAATTACAGAACGTCCTTCGGCTTCGTATTTAGAAGATGGATTCTGAATGATTTCGATCGTTTTAATATCGGCTACAGCCAAAGCATGTAAATCATTCATCCCAACCCTTTGATTGTCGATATAGATTAGAGGATTTCCACGACCAATAACTGAAATACTTTCTTTGTCTGAACTTACCTGAATGGTTGGTAATTTTGACAATAAATCTACTGTATTGGGGATTGAGCTATAAATAGAATTAGCAACATCTACTTTTATATTTCCGTTGGTATTGGTAAAAGTCTTTTGACTCTTACTGACAACAACTTCATTAAGATCATTTGAAATACTGTCTTTTGGAGTTTTAGATTGGGCATTTCCTATTAAGGAAAGCAAGAAAAAGAGCAGAATCAGAAAAAGTTTAAAGGGCAAAAACAGATTCATTTTTGATTTGATTTAAAGTTCGAATCCCGCAAAAGTGCTTCTAAAAAAAGGTTCTGTAGGTTAATTGAAGGTTAATGCGGAGTTAATGCATTTATTATATGATAAAAGCATTATTTTTGAATTGGAAATAGCCCACGAATTTTGCGGTTTAAACAGGTTAAAAACAGGTTTTCATATTTTGTAAAACCTCCAAAAATTTTAATCTGCATTACCCATAATAGAAATCCATGTAAACCAGTTTGATCCGTGTCATCCGCGCGCCATAACATAACAACTAATGAAACAAAGAATCAATTTATTAATAGCCTTTTCTGTCGTCGCTTTGATTGTTTTATCTGCGGTACAATGCTATTTAGTAAAAACGACTTATGATTATAAAGTGGCGCAGTTTCATACTGAAATTAAGAATGAAATTGCGAAGATTTCTAATGATTACAGTGATATTGATTCAGTTATAGTTTCTAAAAAAGAGGCACTTTACAAACAATTATCTGAAAATTATCTTCAGGGAAAAAACACAAGACCTGAAGTCAAATCTTACATTCTTGACAATGAATATAACGATGTTTTAACGCAGAAAATCCAACGTAAATTTCAAAGGGATTTACCCAACATAAAAATAGATTTCGCTATTGTCCTGAACAAATTTGTACTGTACCAAAATGCTAAAAAAGCGGACACCATTTTCTCTGAAAAACCTTTTATCAAAAATAAACTCTACGGAAATCTCGCCTCTTTAAATCATGCTTTTCTCATTCGTAATTACGTTGGCACTACAAACGGAACCTACCAGAATCAGGAATACAAGCTTTTGACTGAAGATTCTATGTATGTTTCTGTAATCGACTGGGAAATGATTATTTTAAGACGAATGACGTTTGTTTTGATTTTGTCACTACTGTCGATAGTAACGATAATAACACTCTTTATCATTGCGATAAAAGCATTAATAAAGCAGAAAAAAGTAAACGATATCAAAACAGATTTCATTAATAATATTACCCACGAACTTAAAACACCTTTGACTACTTTAGGTATTTCGACCAAGATATTAGAACGAAAAGATATTCGGGATAATGACGAAAATTTTAATGCTATCATAAATACGATTTCACGCCAGAACAATCGTTTACAAAATTTAATCGATCAGGTTATGGCAAATTCATTGGCAGAAAGTGGAATCGAATTGCAAAAAGAAAAAATAGAAACGGAAGATTTTCTGTTAACAATCGTGAATGATTTTAAGATTACATATCCAAAAATCGACCTTCAAACTGATTTTCAAACACAGAAAACCATTTTAGTTTTAGATAAATTTCATCTGACAACTGCTTTTTTAAATGTTCTGGAAAATGCTGTAAAATATGGATCAAATAAGATTACGATAAAAACACGACTAGTTCAAAATCAATTTTCGATTAGTATTGAAGATGACGGAATTGGAATTGAAAAGAACAAACAATCACTTTTATTTGAAAAATTTTATCGCGTAGCACAAGGAAATCTTCACAATACAAAAGGCCTAGGTTTAGGCTTGTATTATGTTGCTCAAATTATAAAAGCGCATCAGGGCACTGTTAGCGTTGTGAGCGATTTAGGAAAAGGAACCCAATTTACTATTTTATTAAAAGTTTAATATTACATTATTTTGAAAAAATTACTTTTAGCTGAAGATGATTTTGATTTTGCCGGGATTCTAAAAAAGTATTTAGAATTGCATCAATTTGAAGTTGTCTGGGCAGAAAATGGAGAAATAGCTTTGGACTATTTCAAAAACCAATCTTTTGATATTTGCATCTTTGATGTCATGATGCCAAAATTGGACGGATTTTCACTGGCCGAAAAAATAATTACAATCAATCCTGAGATTCCATTTATTTTTCTAACCGCAAGAAAGTTACAAGAAGACAAAATCATTGGATTAAAACTGGGTGCAGACGACTATATCATAAAACCTTTTGAAGTTGACGAACTTGTTCTGCGCTTGCAGAATATTCTAAAGAGAATCGAACAAAAGAGAAGTCTTAATGGAGAGAATATAATTGAAATTGGGTCTTATATATTTGATAATCAAAGATTAACTTTAAGTAATAAAAATCATGTTCAGAAACTCACAGAAATGGAAGCTTCTCTTATTGAGTATTTATATCTGAACCACAATCAGTTATTAAAGAGGGACCACATTTTAATGTCTGTCTGGAAAAAAGATGATTATTTCTCAGGACGCAGTATGGACGTTTTTGTCAGCAGACTTAGAAAATATTTTAATTCAGATCCAAAAATAAAAATTGAAAGCACTCGAAATATTGGATTGGAATTTAAAATAGAAAAACCTTGACAAATCAAGGTTTTCTAAAATCTTATTGAGGAATTATTTTCCAATAACCCAACCTAAAGTAAAGTTTGCGACCGGAGAGAATTCAGTATCATATTTATCAAAATTAATTCCGGGACCTATATTAAAATCAAGATTAAACCTGCCTTTATAAGTACGCTGCAATCCCCAAAGAACCGCAATTGTAAAAGACGGATCTAACTCTCTGTATTTTTCGTTGCTGGAAATCGACTTAAAATTATACAACGCATTAAGCGCTAAATAATTTCCGGAATTACGAGCAGTTCTTTTTCCTTTTTGCGCTCTTTTTTCTAAATTATAATAATGACGAAATTGCTCATTAATCATTGGGAAAATATAAAAATTAGACTCATCGTAAAAACCATTATAACTATATCCCGCTCCTATGCTCAACTCAGAATATAAGGTGTTTTTCGAATCAAAACCGTATTCGTAAGCAAAGCCCGGCAATAACATATTAATCTTGAATTGATGTTTCTCAACAGCAATTGCTGCTTCATCCTGTGCTTGAACAGCATTAATAAAAAGAATCGATAAAAATAAAAACAGGTAATTTTTTTTCATATTTGGTTTTAATTAAGTTGCATCAAAAATAAGATTAAAACAATACAAACAAATTAAAAACAAAATATTTTCTTACAACAAAAATGTTTCGATAATTATAGGTCAATCAAAGGTTATTAAGATTTAGAATTCGAGACTGTAAATGATATAAGTTTTAGAATCAATTATATAACGTTATTCACAAACCGCGTAATACATTTGTAATGAAACATTTAAATCCAAACATCATGAACCTAAAAAGATTTTTCGGTGGGTTACTTACGATCCTCGGAATAGTTGGTTTGATTTACACTGCTGTTATATTCGCAGGTACTTCAGGCGAAACACGAGACATTAAATCATTAATTATTTACGGTATACTTGGTATTGTATTTTTCATGTCCGGGATTAGCTTAGTTCGCGCTACAAAAGATGAAGCATAGACTTCTAAGACAAGAATAATACATTACTTATTTTTTCATATAGAGGAGTTTTAACGCCATATTTTGCAGCTTCGTTCACTACAAATTTTGTAAGCGAATTTGCTTCTATTTTATTACCTGCTAAATAATCTCTATGCATAGATGAAGTCGCTTCTTTAGGCGATTTCTCTAGTTTTATGATAGTCTGATTTACAATATCGTCAGGTAATTTTAAACCTTTTGCTTTAGTAACAGATTCGATTTCCTTTAGTAATTCTACATATAATGCTTTTGAATCCGGATTATCTAAAATTTCGCCAATATTCTGATTCAAATAAGAAGTCACCGTAGCCAGAGCCGAAATAAAAATAAATTTCTCCCAAACGGTCTCTTCGATATTATCAACCAGATAACTTTCAATATTAGCTTTATGAAAAATACTTTGAAGCTGATTTAGTTTAGAAACTGAAGCTGTTTTTGAGCCAAAAAATAACTTTTCATAAAAACCAATTTTCCGAATTGTTCCGGGTGAAAAAATCATTGAAATAATATAAACACAACCTTGCAAAACCTCATTGTCAGGAAATAATTTCTGAATACGTTCCGGTGCATCAACACCATTATATAACGGAAGAATTATAGTTTTTGGAGAAATACATTGCTGCAATGAAAGCAAACTTTCCTCAATATCATAGGTTTTGGTAGCGCAGATCAAATAATCTAACACACCAATTTCGTTCGGATTGTTCGAAACCATTTTTGGATAAACAATTGTCTCAGAATCATCAGTAATAATTTTCAAGCCATTTTCGGCAATTGCTTTTTGGGTTTCACCGCGTGCAATAAAAATTACTTCGACATCATCAGATTTATAATATTCTTTGGCTAAAAGTCCGCCAAAATAACCACCAACTCCACCGAGTCCTAAAATTCCGATTCTTGTTTTCATAATCAATTATTAAAATAGTTTTTCATTGCCAATCTTTATCGAATTGCAACTGTGATTTCTTTCTCCGGTCGAAATCAAAAAAATGAGAGTACTATGTGAGAGAATCAGTTCAATCAGCGTTTTCGCGAAAGAGAATCCGTTTCATCGGCGTGCCATCACACAAAGCAATACATTCACAAATAGAGTTTTGATGGGTTATTCATGAAAATAGATTAGAGCGTTTCACAAATATAAAAAAAATGCAGACCTATAAGCCGGATTCTGTCTCTGATAAATCAGAGCCTTATCATTTATCTAGATCCCGCATTACTACGGGACTCAAGCTACCTACCCTTCAACAACGGACGAGAAGCCCTTAAATGCTGATATACTTGGTATTTCACCGCATAGAGTTTACCTGGTTTCACTACAGCATTACCTGTACATACTTTCTGTTGCACTTGTCCTTGCGCCATTTCTAACGCCGACGGGTATTACCCGCTATGCTTCTCTTTGGTGTCCGGACTTTCCTCCCTCCTAATAAATCAGGACGACGATAAGGCGGTCTGCGGCGCAAAAATAGGTATTTATACACTAACAATAATGATTTTAAATTTTAGTTTTTTGACTTAATTTCATAACAATTTAATTTTAAATTAGTTATCTTTAAAATCCATAATTTTAAAATTCAATTATCATGATTAGAATGTATCACTACGCAACTGTTTCAAAAGCTTTAGATCAATTGAATGAAAAAGGATTTACGTTTGATTTTAATTTAAACTCAGATATGATAAAAAAAAATCCTGAAAAATTTGAAATTGTTCATGTGTATCGATACGAGGGAAATTCAGACCCGGGCGATGAGGCAGTTGTATACGGAATTAAATCAACATCAGGCAAAAAAGGAGTTTACGTATCAGGTTTCTCTGCGGACTCAGATCAGGAAACTGCTAAGTTTTTAAGCGATTTAAGTATAAAGGGAAGGTAATTTTCAGGAGCTGTTCCCGCTGTACGCTATATCTTTTACTTGCTAAAGGAGCAAGCAAAAGGATGTCGCTACGATCAGGGCTATGGCTTTAGAATTCATAATAATATTTTGGTCTATTTTGTTATCCTGAACGAAGGATCACACTCATAACCTGACAAAGTAATTCCATAATCTTTGTCATAGCATGCGGATGACATGTGTTCGCTATTGCGAAAACGCGGATTAAAAATGGATTTTATTCTTTTTTAATTGTTCAAAATAAAGTAACCACAATCTTGTCATCCTGACCCAGGAAGGATCACACTAGTAATTCCGCAATCTTTGTCGAGCTTCTTGTGATCTTTCCTGCGTCAGGATGACAAATAGACGAAAATATTATTATGAAAATGATTGTCCCAGCCCCGATAGAAGTGGAAATCCTTTTGTGTCCGCCGCGGCGGACACAAAAGATTGGAACGGATAGCGGGAATTAGCTCCTAAAAAAAAGATTAGGCTTTATAATAGAAATCGAATGAAAAAATGAGCATAAAAAATCCGTATAAATCAGCGTTTTCGCAATAGCGAATCCGTACCATCCGCGTGCTATCTCTCAACAATAAGCCATAAAAAAAGTCCATCATAAGACGGACTTTCAATAACAGCTCATAAATAATTATGCTGTTGGTATTTTTATTTTCCAACCCGGCTGAATCAGGCTCGGATTTTTAATAATATCTCTATTCGCTTCAAAAATCGCTTCCCAGGAAACACCATGTTCTTTCCCTATTTTAGATAATGAATCACCGCTGACAACTGTGTAATCAGTAGTTTTTCCTTCGGCAACAGTGATATTTATAACTGCATCAGCTGCTCTAAAATCAGGATCTATTTTTCCGTAGGCACTCCAGATTTTTTCTTTGTCATCTGCAGATTTTGCTGTACCATCAATATACAAAACATTATCTTGTTCTCTTACCTGCAAATTAGCTATCCCTAAATTAGTCGCCAAATCCGTTAACTCTTTGTATTTATCTTGTAAACTCATAACTTAATTATTTAATAGTTAACTTGTTTTCTACTTTTTTAGGTTTCAATTCCTGCACACTTTTAATCAAATTAGGCAATTGGTCTTTTTTGATATTCCCTGTAAGAGTTACAACTCCGTCTTTTACGGTAGCACTAACACCGTTGTACGTTTTCACTACTTCATTTACCGAAGTGTTTAAAACGCTATCAGGATTAATCTCTACAGGAGCAGGCGCAACAGTTTCCGGTGCAGCAATTTCGCAATTATTCACTACAGATTTAACTCCTTTAATTCCTTTAATAATACTTTCTGCATTTTGCTTGAAAGCATCATCTTTACAAATACCTGAAATAGTAGCAACACCATCTTTTACAGTAACTTCAACTCCTGGCAGAGCGCTCAGTTTTGCAGAAATTTCTTTTTGAATATCCGCATCTTTAGGACCACAAGCCACTAGTGCAAGAGCAAGGCTCAATCCTAGTAAAATAGATTTAATTTTCATATTAGATATTTTTTAATTAATTAAACATCTAAAGTTAATAAATTAATTATCAAGATTTTACATAATAATATTATAAAATTTATATTTTTTACAGTTTCTTAATTTCATCGTTTCAATTAAAACTTACTCGTGCTGCGTTACATCATTGTATTGCCAAAGGACATTTATTATTTTCCACTCCCCGTTAGTTTTTACAATGTGCATATAATCTATCCACGCATCAGCCAATAATTTTACTGAAGCCGTTCTTGCAGAAATATCTAACAGCTTCACTTCTTTTCTTGGTTTTTTAGGAAACTTGTCCCCTTTTGCATTATAAGTCTCAGCAAGAATAACCATGTTTTCTGCAAAGTATTCTGAGATAAAATCTTTTTGAGCAGCTTTACTTCTAAAAACCGATCTTTTTACCAATCGGGGATGTAAAGCACTTTCCATCAATTTAGGATTTGGTGTATGCTGCGCTTCAATGTATGCCAATGCCACACGTTTGATGTCAATAGTATCTTGAGCAGTTTGTGCCTGAAGCTGGAGAGAAGAGAATACAATTGTGGTTAGTAAAAGGTATATTTTCATATCATGCGGGGTTTATAAATGGAAATCTCAAATTAACTACTATTTTTAGTCACTATTTATTATACAACAGCTGGTTCTAAAATAAACAACAATGCTTCAATCTCGTGTATTGACATTTTTACTACTGATTCTATTTGAGCATTTTCAGAACTAATAACTAAAACGCCTTCATTATCTTCTTCATAACCAACTGATTTAAAAGAATAAGTTGGAGCTGAAATTACTAATTCTTTTTTACCGTCTTTAAACCATCCGTAGTTTGCTTCATAAACAACTTTGTTAGCCAATATTTCAATATTTTCTTCTCCATAAGTATTCCATAATGAAACCCTAAGCAGATAAAATCCCATTAACGAAAATAAGCCAATGCCAATAAAGTAACCGAATTGCAATCCGCTTCCCATCAACATTCCGACTATAGCTCCAAATACAGGAAAAACAAAAAATGCAAAAGCGAAAAAGAACATTACAATTCTAACTGTCAATGGCGATCTTTTAACCTTTAGATTTAAAATATTATTTTTAAAGTTATACTGGTTCATAAATTAAAATAGTTCTGTTTATATTTTTTATAAAAATACTTGTTTTTTTATTCCAAAGGCATTTAATTTTATCTCATTGGATCTCTTACTTTCTCATATTCAAACTACTCAAAATTCCTTCTAATATTTATGAATTTCAGATTTGTGAATTGGCAATTTTCAGCCTATATTTGCTATCGAATAAAAAGAATATGGAACAATTTGTAGTATCGGCCCGTAAGTATCGCCCACAAACGTTTAAGGATGTTGTAGGCCAGAAAGCTATTACCAATACTTTGCTGAATGCTATTGACAGCAATCACCTTGCTTCTGCCCTTTTATTTACAGGACCACGTGGAGTTGGTAAAACGACTTGCGCACGTATTTTGGCCCGTAAGATAAATCAGCCCGGATATGATGATCCTAACGAAGATTTTGCTTTTAATGTTTTTGAGTTAGATGCGGCTTCAAACAACTCGGTAGATGATATTCGAAGTCTGATTGATCAGGTTCGAATCCCGCCACAAACCGGACAATATAAAGTCTATATTATTGACGAGGTTCATATGTTGTCTTCGGCAGCTTTTAATGCGTTTTTGAAAACATTGGAAGAACCGCCAAAACATGCTATTTTTATTTTAGCTACAACAGAGAAACACAAGATTATTCCAACGATTTTATCTCGTTGCCAGATATTTGATTTCAAAAGAATTACTGTAAAAGATGCTAAAGAACATTTAGCAGAAGTTGCGAAAAGTCAGGGAATCAATTTTGAAGACGATGCTTTGCACATTATTGCTCAAAAGGCTGATGGCGCAATGCGTGATGCTTTATCAATTTTTGACCGTGTGGTTTCGTACTGTGGCACGAACTTAACGCGTCAGGCAGTAACCGAAAACCTGAACGTTTTAGATTATGAAACGTACATTACTATTACCGATTTACTTTTAGAAAATAAAATTCCGGATCTTTTATTGGCGTACAATGATATTCTTGCAAAAGGTTTTGACGGGCATCATTTTATTGCCGGTCTGGCTTCGCATTTCAGAGATTTATTGGTCAGCAAAACTCCTGCTACAATCGCTTTGCTTGAAGTGGGTGAACAGGCGCAACAAATGTACAATGTTCAGGCACAGAAATGCTCTCAGGAATTTTTATTGAAGGGAATAGAAATTGCAAATGACTGCGATTTAAAATATAAATTAAGTCAGAATCAACGTCTTTTGGTCGAATTATGTTTGATGCAATTGGCCTCTATCAGCTTTGATGGAGAAAAAAAAAAGTTGAGCAATTCATAATTCCTCCTACTTATTATAAGAATGGCGGTTATTCTATAGTTGAAGTTAAGACTCCAAAAGTTGAAACTGCAAATACAACTGCACCAGAAGTTGAAACTGCAAAAAATAAGGAAGTTGTTGAAGCTCCCACAGCAGAAACACCAAAACCTGAAGTAAGCAGCGAACCTAAAATTTCTGCTTTTTCATTATCCAGTATTCGCAAGAAAAAAGAACTCGAAGCCAGCACCAGAGCTTATGTAAAACCAACTTCTGTAATGCCAACAGAAGACTTTACAGAGACTGAAATGTTAGTAGAATGGAACAAATATGCACAACGTCTGGGTGACAAAGGTTTTAAAATCATGGAGGCGTTATTATTAATTAACGACCCAACTCTGGATGGAACAAACATTACTCTTGAATTACCAAATGAAGGTTCTAAACTGGATTTCGAAAGCCAGATTAATGGTCTTTTAGGACATTTGAAAGGACATTTGCACAATCATAACATTACAATTCAAATTAATGTTAATGAAGCTATTGAAAGTAAAAGAAGTTTAAATGATCAGGATCGATACAATCGTTTGATAGAAATCAATCCAAATCTTGACCTTTTACGCTCTACATTTGGATTGGATTTAACTACTTAATCTTTTTTACAACTGCCTGATCGATATTTAACTAGCAAAGTAAGTACAACAATCAATGGCATATTTATTAATTTTACTTATTACTCAGTCCTAAATCAAAAACTTTTTTGAGCCATTTTGCTCTTTGTGTTTCATCAGCCATTTTTATAACACCAATATAAGTAACCTTCACAGGTTTTAATCCACAGAATTCCAGAGTAGATTTTTTCAATTGATTGACACTTGGCCTGCCAAAAAACAATCTGTAATACCAGCCTGGCTGATCTAATGTTGTAATAATATGAGCTGTTTTGCCCTTTAGCAATTTGTCCCACCAAACAGAATTTTCGCGGTATTGAAATGCCATTCCGGGTAAAAACAACCTATCTATAAATCCTTTAGTAATTGCAGGCAAACCTCCCCACCAAACAGGATGAATCCACACTAAATGATCCGCTCTCTTAATTTTCTCCCACGCATCTAACAAATCCGGTTCTAATTCTGTTCGTTTTTGATAACCAAATTGTAGATTCGGATTAAATTGCAATTCAGATATAGTTATGGTTTCTATCTGAGCTTTAGACTGAATTGCTCCTTTTTTATAACTATCAGTTAACGCAAAATTAAAGCTTGATGGATTTGGATGTCCGTTTATAATCAGTATTTTTTTCATGTCTTATTCGCTTATTTTAAGATTAATGGTACTATAACTATTTAAGGCTTCATAAATTTCTTGCGACGAATGCATTTGATGGCTAAAGTAAATCCCATCCGATAAAGTTTTACTCAACATCTTTTCGACATGTAAAACTGTAGAAAAAGCAGTCAATTCGGCTTGGCCTTTACTACTTTGCAAGCTAACTCTTTTTATTTTATCCAAAGTTTTAATGACTACTTCAAAAATGGTTTGATCGCCATTTCCGCTTGAGCCAAAAAGCAATTGCCTTTCTCTTAAAAACATGATATTAAAAATCTTAAGAGATTGAAAATAGCCCATTAAACTGGTTACAAACTTAGAATTATAGGTCATTTTAACTGAAACAGTTGCTATTTTTTCTATCTGGTTTAAAATAAATAAATCCGGAACATCGAGGTTATACACCTGACGTTTTCCAATTCCGAATGTGAAGTTAAATTTTTCGGAATCTAAAAAATGTTTGACATTTTGTGGTTTGTTATTTTTATAAACAACGAATGGTTTACATACATTTTCGGCTAAAAAATTAGCTGAACTTTTCCCTGCCAGATCTTTTACAGAATAATAAATATAAATATTTGCCTCCTGAATTTTATGCTTCTCCGGCTCTGTAAAATCAATCAAACTGCCTACAATACCTCCCATCCAACCAGAGCTAAAAACAATTCGGCTATTTATTTTCTGTCTGTTTGCTTTAGCTAAATTATAAGCAAGAGTCAAATCCGGAGTGGGTTTTGTAATATCGATATAATCTAATTTGCTTTTTATTGCAAACTCTAAAATCTCATTGTTACCATCTTTTGTACACAATACAATCAGGTCTATTTTATTATCTGTAATACAATCAAAAGTTGCCGGATTGTTAACATCAATAAGCAAATCATTGTTGGTCTTTCCTAATTTACGACTTCCAACAAACAGGTTAAAGTCAGGATTTCTTGTCTGAAGAATTCGCAATATGACTTTACCTACTAAACCGGTTCCTCCAATTACTAAAATATTTTTTCTCATTATTATATATTGTTTTCAGCAAAAATAATAATGAGATCTCTTTTGATAACCGGACAAATGTCCTATAAAATCGCTTTACGGATTCTGCTTAAATGCCTTGGCGTAACGCCTAAATACGAAGCTAAATATTGCAATGGAATGAGCTGAAGATATTTTTGATGGTTCTTATAAAGTTCTTCATAACGTTGTGTCCCGGATAATTTCTGAAAAGAAATCATTCTTTTTTGAAGAGCTACATATTCCATTTCAGTTAGCTTTCTCCCAATTCCCTGCCAATGAATACCTAATTTATAAAGTTTCCCCAGACTTTCACGGCTTATAACCTGTAACTCCGTATCAGCTAAAGCCTGAATGTTTTCTTCGGCTACATTTTGTGTTATGAAACTGGAGAATGAAGCCATAAATTCATTTTCGAAAGCAAAACAATTTGTGATTTCATCTCCCTGATGGTTGAAAAAATACGAACGCAAAATCCCTTTTTTGATAAAAAAGATTTCATTACAAACCTGATTTTCTTTTGATAATAATTCTCCTTTTTTAAGTTGTCGGAAAGTAATTAAATCATCTAAAAGATCTAATTCGTTTTGCGATAAATGTTGAATGGACTGAAAAACTGATTTCATTATATATTCAGAATAGATTAATTTTTAGAAGCAAAAACCTTTTCAATTCTTTTATCGGGAATAAGCCATAACAATGCTACTATGAAATAAGCAGCACCTGAAACCCATTCGCTATAAAAGGAAAACACGATTCCTAAAATATACAAAACAGAAGATACATAACCTTTTAAATCTCTGCCAATCGCTTTTGCCAATACTGAATTTTCTCCTTCATTAACGATTATAATCCGTTGTAAAATAAAATAAGCAACTGAAGACAAAAACAATATAACCCCATACAAAGTCATCGAGGCTTTTGCAAAATTATGTTCTCCCATCCAGCCTGTTGCAAGGGGAATTAAGGATAACCAAAACAATAAATGCAAATTAGCCCAAAGGATTTTACCATTTATTTTAGTCATTCCGTGAATTAGATAATGGTGATTGTTCCAGTAAATTCCAACATAAACAAAACTTAAAATGTAACTTAGAAACTTAGCTATAAGCGGTTTTAAATCGGCAAATTCATGTCCTTGAGGCACTTTAATTTCCAAAATCATAATCGTTATGATAATAGCTAAAACACCATCACTAAAAGCTTCGAGTCTTGTTTTGTTCATTTATTATATTTTTTTCTGAGCAAATATTAAAAAAAATCGCCACGAATTTCACAAATTTTCGCGAATTTTTTATTCTTAATGATGAAATATTAATTCCTGCTAGTTCGTGAAATTTGTGGCAAAAAATTCTTTCTTTTATATCTTAAAAATTAAATTTTACCGTAATACATTGCTTTTACGATTCCGTCAGAAAGTCCAATTTTTGGAACGTAAATTTGGCGTGCACCGCTCCATTTCATTGCATTGAGATAAATTCTTGTTGCATGGATAATAACGTCGGCACGATCTGAATTTAATCCCAACTCTGCAATCCTCTGTTCGTAAGTCAATGAATTTAAAAAAGCATATTGCGAATTGATATAAATATACGAAAGCGGCTTTTCTTGCTGCTTTCCTGACATTTTGAATAATTTATTGATGTTTCCGCCGGAACCAATCAATGTTACTTCTTCATAATCTGCCGTATTGGTTTTAATCCATTTTTCGATTTCATCCCAAACTACATCATGTACCATATTATTTAGCAAACGAACTGTTCCGGCTTTAAATGATCTGGAATTAATCAACTTACCGTCAGAAAACAAAGTAAACTCTGTACTTCCGCCGCCAACATCTACAAAAAGATAGGTTTCGTCTGTTTTTAATAAATGATGTAAATCAGTCGAAGCAATAATAGCAGCTTCTTTTTTACCATCGATAATTTCGATTTTTATGTCGGCTTTCTTCTTAATCAAAGCCACCACTTCTTTGGCATTATAAGCTTCACGCATTGCCGAAGTGGCAAATGCCATATAACGCTCTACTTTATGTACTTTCATCAAAAGATTAAATGCTTTCATTGCATCTACCATTCGATCTATATTTTCTTCTGAAATTTCTCCTACTGTAAAGGCATCTTGTCCCAAACGAATTGGCACACGAACAAGCGAACTCTTATTAAATTGAGGTTCTTTGCCTTCTTGTTCTACAACATTCGATATGAGAAGCCTCATGGCATTTGAACCAATATCTATTGCTGCAAGTTTCTTTATATTAATCATGCTCACTTATGATTTGAAAATTATTCTTTATTTTATTACTTTATTTCTGCGAAATTGCTTCTAACACTGAAACTTTATTTTGATAATATTTATAGGTTTCAAATTGAGCTCTAAATGGGGCATGATGATTTCGCGGTTTGTATTTGTTATCTAATTTATAGGAATGATATCTTACTTTAACATTTCCTTTCCAGGCAATATTAAAATTATCTATTAATTCTTTTTTTATTTCTAGATCATAAATTGGGCAGGTTACTTCGACTCTTCCATCAAGGTTTCGTGTCATAAAATCAGCTGACGAAATATATACTTCGGTCAAACCGGCATTTCCAAAAATATAAACTCTGGAATGTTCGAGGTAATTATCAACAATACTTATGGCTTCAATATTTTCGCTCATTCCCGGTATTCCAGGTATTAACGAACAAATTCCTCTTACCTGAAGCTGAATTTTCACTCCTGCATTACTGGCTTCGTATAATTTGTCGATCATTTTAAAATCTGACAAACTATTCATTTTAAGCTTTATATGCGTTTTTCTTCCGGCCAGTGCATGTAAAATTTCACGATCTATTAGTTTAATAAATTTTGTTCGTGTATAATGTGGCGATACAATTAAATGTTTGTATCTGTGTACTCTGTAATTGATATCAAAAAATTCGAAGATTTTAGAAATATCCTTCAAAATTCCCTGATGACAAGTAAATAGTGTTACGTCTGTATAAATTTTCGCTGTCGATTCGTTAAAATTTCCTGTTGAAATAAATCCGTATCGACGTGCTTTTCCTTCTTCAATTCTTTCTATGACACATATTTTACTGTGTACTTTTAAGCCTTTTATTCCAAAAATAAGATCAATACCTTCGGTTTGCATTTGTTCTGCATACGAGATATTAGATGCTTCATCAAAACGTGCCTGAAGTTCAATTTGAACGGTTACTTTTTTACCGTTTTTTGCTGCATTAATCAACGAACTAATGATTTGCGAATTCTTTGCTAAACGGTATAAAGTGATTTTTATACTCATTACTTTAGGATCAAGTGCTGCTTCACGTAGAAACTTCGTTAAGTATGAAAAGGACTGATATGGTGCGTGTAATAAATAATCTTTTTTGCTGATTTTTTCGAGAATACTTCCTCCCAGGCTTAAACCCGGAATTGGTAATGGTTCGTTTGGTTTATAAAGTAAATCGTATCTCCCAAGGTTTGGAAAGCTCATATAATCACGACGATTATGATATCTTCCGCCAGGAATAATACTATCTGTTTCCACAATTTTCATTTTATCCAAAAAGAAATGCAGTGTATCTTTTTCGATTAAATTATCGTAAATAAAACGTACCGGTTCTCCTATTCGCCTGTCTTTTACTGATGTTGCAATTTTTTCGAGCATACTTTTACTCAAATCACTATCAATGTCTAACTGAGCGTCACGGGTAATTTTGATCATGTGTGCTGAAACACTTTTATAATCGAAAATATTAAATATATTTTTTAGATTATAACGTATCACATCGTCAATTAAAATGACATAATGTTTATCATCATGCGATGGAAGAACGACAAACCTATTTATCGTTTTTGGAATTTCGATAACTGCATAACGAACTTCATCATTTGTATTCATCTCTAAACGAACTGCCAAATAACCCAAAGTATCTTTTAGAATAGGAAATTCGGCTAAATCATTTAAGATAATCGTAACGAGTTCGGGACTTAATTTTTGAGCAAAAAAGTCTTTAAGAAAGATTTTCTGATCTTCGGTAATTTGATCCTCGTTTATAATAAAGATATTTTCGGCTTCTAACTCTGCTTCAATATTACCCAGAATACGTAAACTTTCTGATTGCTGCTGGATTACAATTTCGGTAATATCTTTAATTAACTGATGGGCAGAAACTCCTCCTAAGTATTTTTCGCCAGAAATTCCGGAAAGGCTCAATCTTCGAATTGCAGCGTAACGGACTCTAAAAAATTCATCTAAATTATTAGAAAAAATTCCAACAAAACGCAGTCTGTCTAAAAGCGGAACGGTGTTGTCTGCTGCTTCCTGAAGGACTCTTGCATTAAACGCTAACCAGCTTTTTTCTCTATCGATATATTTCTGTTCGTACACTATTCTTTATTTTAAATCTTTGGGGAAAATTGTTTTATGGGTTTTACCTTTATTTATAGTATTCCAACTTTCTGCATCAAATTGCAATGATACAAAGCCAGAAGTAGGAACATTTTCGATAAAAACATCCCCAAATTTATTAACAAAATTTGTAATAGCCTCGTTATGTCCGAAAAGAATAACGCTTTCGAAACTATTATCACATGATTTGATAATCTTTTCCAATTGTTTATCGTCAAAAGTATAAAGATCATCCTTATAAACTATACTTTCTATAGGATACGAAATGTTTTGTGCAAAAATTAATGCGGTTTCTGATGCCCGGGCGGCAGTACTACTCCACATTATATATGTTTTAGGAAGGAAATTTGAAATATTCGATGAAACTTCATGTGCATCTAATATTCCTTTTTTCATTAAAGGTCTATCAAAATCTTTAAGAGGTGCTTCCCAACTTGATTTAGCATGACGTATTAAAATTAAATTTTTCATAAGCGACAGGTTTAGAAACCTCTTAGGAGGTTAATCTTTTTTTATTGAACTTCTAATTTACAAAAGAAATATCAATCCCTCTCGTTTTTTTATTTCTGTTAACATTTAATACAAATTTTAACAAGAATAAACAATCTTTAAAAATGATAAAATCAATCACTCTAAAATTGGGCTGTTTTTACGACAAGTGTTCTTCATCTATTAAAATAAACACTTAGTCGATATTATACAAATTTGTAAAATTTTAACTAAATAGTTGATTATTAATCATTTAAACCGTTTCATATTTTAGATTTTTAGTCGAAAAAATAAAAATACAACGGTTTTTTATTTGTTAAAAATGACAAATAAAAATGCTTTTTTTGGCTTTCTATAACAAAAATTCTACACTTAAACGAGTTTTTAGGTTAGTTATGGACAAAAAAAATCAAAATTAATCACTGTATATAACTTTGATTCTGTTAAAATTTGATAAACATCATAAACCAAAATACTAAGCTATGAGAACCAAAACTACTTTAGAAAAAGCATTGAAATTTGTTCATAATTGTAAGTTTATTTTTTCTTTTAAAAATAACATTTTTCAAAAAAACCTATTTGCAATACTCTTTTGTTTAATCTCCAGCATTTCACTTGCTCAATCTGGTTCGTGCAACGGCACACTGGTTGTTGAAAATGATGGAAATATCAGAAGTACTCCGCCTGACGGAACTTACTACTCAATGGTACTCACCAACAACAGCTCTTCTACTGATACTTTTGTTTTTAGTAGTAAAAACATCAACGCTTCCTGTGCTAATACTGACGGGACTTCTACAGCAAACAACGTAATAATCAATACTGATTTTATAGATTCTGAAAGAAATTCTCTTAGCGAAATCACATTAAATGCGGGGCAATCTATCAATTTTTATATACACATAACATTGCCTTCTGGCACTACACTACAAAAATGGTCTTGCAATCAAGTTACTGCAACTTCAACAAACTGTGCGGATTATTCTTTCAATACAGTTTTACACACTTACATCATTAACCCTGCTAATGATTAATCAAAATATACCAAGTAAGACCTTAAAATAATTTAACATGGAAAAACTATTACTCTCTTTCAGCAATTATTTACGAGACACACAAAAAATACATTGTATTGTATTTTTCCTTCTTTCCTCTTTTATTGGCTTTGCTCAAACAATAACGACCAATAAAACCGTTACTGCAAATACCACTAATTGCGGGATCGTAAATGTAAAAATAGATATAACGGGTTCAAATCCAGTTACCCGAAATTCGGATGTAATTCTAGCTATTGACATTTCCGGTAGTATGGCTTTTACTATTCCGGGAAGTCTTAAAACTTCTATGGATTATGCAAAAGATGCTGCAATAGCATTTCTTACTCAGGCAAAAGCAAATCCTCAAAACCGAATTGCAATTGTTGCATACACTACTACTGCTAGTTTAAAAATAGGACTTACTTATTTGGATGCTGCAGGTGTAACAGCAATAACGAATGAGATTAATGCTTTAAAGGCTACCAACTCAACCAATATCTATGCAGGAATTGTAAGATCTAAAACGGAATTAGACACTAATGGCCGATTTGATTGCAGCACCGCAAGAGCTATTATCTTACTGACAGATGGAGTAACTAATGCAACAGGTGCAAACGGAAATACAACTTGTAACACGAGTAAAACATCTCAATGTGTTACTGACGCTATTGCTGCCGGGACAAGTGCTAAAACAACTACAAAATCAAATGTCGTTTATAACAATCAGGTATTTTCTGTTGGTCTTCTTGGAGGTTTAAACGGAAATGTAAATACAAATAACAGCGAGCAAAATATTGCAAAATTCACATTAGACGGCATACAAGGAAGTGCTTCTTACGTTACACAAACCGGAGCAAACTTAACTTCGATTTACAATCAGATTGCAACACAAATATCATGGGTGGCCCAAAGTTTGATTACGAAAGAAACAATTATTCCGGGATTTACCATAGGATCAATTACTACAACTAAAGGAACAGCTTCTTTATCCGGTCAGGTTATTACATGGAATACTGATTTTTTGAATTCAGAAACGATTACATTAAATTATGAATTAACTCCAACCGGAACTGCCTGCGGAAATCAAACTGTAAGTACATCGACTTTGAATTATCAAAATTCATCTTGCACCAGTGATTCAAAAGCTATCAGTAGTCCGAGTTATTTTGTACCTTGTGCACCGGTAATTACAGGAACTTTAACAGCATGTGGATCAACTACTTTAACAGCTACTACAAACGCAACTTCACCAACTTACGTATGGTACAAAGACAATAGTGTTATAGCCGGACAAACAGCTGCAACACTAACTGCAACGACTAGTGGGATTTATACTGTAAAAGTAAAAAATGGTGCTACAAATTGTGAATTAACTTCGATTGGATCAACTGTTACAATTAGTCCTGCGGCGACACTCACTGCACCTGCAAATGGTACTATAGCTGGATGTGGCACTGCAGCAATTACTGGACTGGTGTACAGTACGGCAAATACTTCAATAACTTTAGCTCAATTGACAACCGCAGGAGGAACATTACCAAACAGTGCTTCAATTGGCACCTATACCATATCCTATTCTGACACTGTATCAGGCACATGCCCGATAGTAGTAACACGAACTTTTAAAGTTTCGGCAGGTTGTGGTGACATTACTGCGGTGCAAACTATTACAATTCAAGATACTACAGCTCCAATATGGACAAGTGCTCCAACAACCCTTAACAAAACTCTGCAATGTAGTGATGCTGCCGGATTGACAACAGCACAAAACCAAGCGCCG
>NZ_JBNNFM010000036.1:0-45227 GCF_050267765.1 Flavobacterium sp. NPDC079362
GCTGCATAATCATTGATTTTAGTACTTAAATATAAGAAAAATCAATGTGTAAAACAAAAAAAAACTGCCCGAAATTACTTTTCGGACAGCCTCTTTTATGTTCAGATGAAAAGAAATTATCCTTTTAACCATGCATTTTTAAGTTTCTCTTTTGAAGCATCAGTTGCTTTAAAAGTTTCTTTTTCTTCAAATGGTACTTTCACGGTTCCTTTTACAGTTTCTTCTTTACCATTACGTTTTATTTTAAGCGTAATCGGATCGTTTTCTTTCCAGTTTTCACTTTCAGAAATCAAGTCGTAAATGTTATCTAAGTTGTATGTTTTTCCGTTTACAGCAACGATTACATCGCCGGCTTTAAGCTTTAAGTTCGTAAAGAATACATTCAGGTCAACATCAGGACGTACGCTTATTATTTTAGTCGCCGGATCAACACCAATATAAGGAGTTTGTCCTTTGATGAAAATTGATGCCGGAACTTTTTCAGACGCTTTTGTAACGCCCACTTTTGCCAAATAAAAATCGTATGGAATTGGCGTTGTTCCTGCTACATATTTATTTAAGAATTCGCCAACTTCAGGATAAGTCAATTCTGTAATTTTAGCAAAAAGTTCATTGTCATTAAATGGTTTTTCAACACCATATTCGTTTGCTAATTTATGCATCAGGTCCAGAATACCTCGTTCGCCATTACTTTTTTCTCTGATGATAATGTCAATACACATCCCAATTAAAGCTCCTTTTTGATACACATTTAAGTATTGGTCTTTGTAAGGCTGTACCAATACGTTTGCACTCATTTTGGTAAATGACATGGTATCGTTTAACGTTTTTGCTTCTTCGATTTTGCCTGCAATACGGGTATAGAATTCGTTTTCATCAATTAAACCCTGATTGATTTGAAAAAGATTCGCAAAATATTCTGTTACACCTTCATACATCCATAAATGCTCAGACATTTTTGGTGCGTTATAATCAAAATACTGAATCTCTTTTGAGTGCACAGTAAGTGGAGTCACAATATGAAAAAACTCATGAGAAACGACATCTTTCATCGATTCTATCAGTTTTTCTTTTGGCATAGATTCCGGCAGAACAACTGTAGTTGCTGTAGGATGTTCAAGAGCTCCAAAACCGTGTGCATCATCTTTTGCCATACTTGACAAATACAATAAAACGGTATATTTTTTAGTTGCATTTACTTTGCCTAAAAAGTTTTTTTGCGCCGTCATTATGGTTTTCATTTCCGGGGTAATACTTTCAGCAGTAAATTTTCCGGTAGGAGAGTAAACAGCGATCAGGATATCCATCCCGTTTACGTTAAAAGTGGTGTAATCCGGTTTAGAATACATGATTGGGTTTTCGACCAGAACTGCATAACGAGGTGTCGTAAAAACGTCGCTTGTATTGCTGGCATCTTCATCTGTCATTGAAGTTGCTCCCCAAAGTGTTTCAGGGTGGGTAATGGTAACTTTGTACGGAATATCTAATTTATCCTGAAAGTAACCTACAAAACCGTGTGTATTGATCATGAAGTTAATTCCTGCATTAATGTTGGTTCCGGCTGGCGAAAAAATATCGTCATTACCAAATCCCGTTCCTTTTTCAGTATCAAAAGTATCATTTACTAAGTAAGTGATTTTTTTTAATTTTTTTGCATCAGAAATCGACCATGAATTATCATCGATTCTTTTTACTGTCAAAGGATTTCCTTTAGCATCAAAAGCTTTAAAATCTTCTGAATTTTTACCGTAGTTATCTGTAGAATAGGTGCCCGGAACTGTTTTAGGGATACTATAAATTATTTCGTCGGTTTTGATTTGTGGAGGCGTAACAGTTACCAAAACTTTATCGTCTTTTACATCGATAAGATTAATGGTAACATCTACAACATTGCTTTTTGCAGCGCCGGATGAACTTCCTGTTTTACAGCTCCAAAGTGTTACTGCAAGAACCAAGGTATAAAGTATTTTTTTCATTTGTTTGCGTTTAGTTATTTGTATTTGACTCGTAATGTCTGAAAAAGTTACATTGACATTAAAAATATAAAAAAAACTCCTGAATTTCAGGAGTTCTGTCTTAGTCTAGTTTGTTTTTTATATAATATTTACCATCCAAATCTTCATCAAAATCATCTATTTTAACGGGTTTTGGTTTTGGTTTATTTGCAACTGCCTTCTTTTTCCACATCTCAAATTTTTCAAGTGGCATCTTCTTTTTCATGATTTCCAGAACTTCTTTTTCTGCCAATCCAAATTCCTTTTTAATGATCTCAAATGGATTTTTTTCTTCTAAGGCTAACGAAACAAGTTTTTCGGTTTGTTCCCAATTCAATTCTTTACGGTTACTCTTTTTCATCACGTGAAAATTAATTCAAAATAGGTGTTAATGATTAATAGATTGATTTTCAATTTAAGTATCAATATTAATAAAAAAAATAATTAGTTGGTGCGATGTGGGAGTTTTTTTTTAATGATTTTAACTGTTTTTTATGGATCTTGATTTTTGAAACGGAATTTGCAATAAATTTTTCAATTTATTGTTCTCTTCGGCTGTCATGTGAGTGTCTAATCCATAAATTAATTCTTCTTTTGGCAAGGTGGTAAAAGTGCCAAAAAGACGATCCCAAACCGAAAAAATATTTCCGTAATTGCTATCTGTGTAGGGCAGCACATAATGATGATGAACTTTATGCATATTGGGAGAAATGATAAAATAACTTAAAAAAATATCTAATTTATTGGGTAAAGAAATATTCGCATGATTGAACTGCGAAAAAATAACAGATAAACTTTGATATAAGAATACCATCCACATTGGGCTTCCTACTATTAATACACCCAGAGTTGTAAAAACGAAACGAATGACACTTTCTCCGGGATGATGTCTGTTGGCAGTTGTTGTATCAATCCAGGTATCAGTATGATGTACAATATGAAACCTCCATAAAAATTTTATCTTGTGCTGAACAAGATGTGCTAAATAAGCTCCAATCAGGTCTAATAAAAGTAATCCGATAATGATGTAAAGCCATATTGGTATTTGAGGCAGCCAATTCAGGATTCCAAAATGATTTTTAGTTGCCCAATTTGCAGTTTGAATCAGGATGAAAGCAAGAACAAAATTGACAATTATAGTGGTAAATGTCAGAAAGAAGTTAATTCCTGCGTGCTGCCACTTTTGATATTTCATTTGAAACAATGGGAAAGTGTTTTCTATTAACCAAAACACAGTGATTCCGCCAACCAAAATTAAGCTTCGGTGCAAAGACGGGATCGTACTAAAATATGCTGTAATATCATTCATAAATTAAAAAAATTAGATTAATAAAGTTTTAATCTGTTTGTTATGAGTAGATTGTTCTGAATTATTGGCATATAAAAAAGAGAAAACCAAATATAAATATATTCGATTTTCTCTTTAAAATGTAAATTATAGTGTGAAATATTTTATGATTTTTTAATGAGGCTTATTATAAACAATAATACCCAGGCGCCTCCAACAGCAATTAAAATTTGCCAAAGAAGACCTCCGCCTCCAATACCAAGATTACCGGCGATCCAGCCACCAATAACTCCGCCAACAATTCCAACAATAATATTACCCAGCAGTCCAAATCCTGCTCCTTTCCAGATCTGACCAGCCAGCCATCCGGAAATTGCTCCTATAAGTAAAAAATACAAGAATGCCATATGATTTTTTTTTAAGTTACAAGTAGATTTGATTAAGCCGGATCGTGATTCTGTAATAATGTTTTATACAGAAAACCGGCTACAATTGCTCCTAAAATTGGTGCAACCCAAAATAACCAGACTTGAGACAATGGTTGTCCACCAGCAAATATCGCTTGCGATAAAGATCTTGCAGGGTTTACAGAAGTATTCGTGATTGGAATACTGATTAAGTGAATTAAAGTTAGTGCTAAACCAATTGCAATACCGGCAAATTTGCCATTAGCAAACTTATCTGTAGCACCAAGAATGACCAATAAGAAAAATAAAGTAAGCACAAATTCAGCTATAAAAGCAGATTGCAATGAATAGCCATCAGGAGAAAAATCTCCGTATCCGTTCGAGGCAAAGACTCCGGCTTTTGTATTGTCGATTGCATGGCCAGCTTTACCTGTCCAGATAATAAATAACGTTCCGGCAGCAGCAAGAGCGCCAATACACTGCGAAATAATATAAGGTAACAAATCTTTTGCAGGAAATCTTCCTCCGGCCCATAAACCAAATGATACGGCAGGATTAAAATGTCCGCCCGAAATGTGTCCAACGGCATATGCCATTGTTAAAACAGTTAAACCAAAAGCCAGCGCAACACCAGCATATCCAATTCCTAACGTAGGAACTCCAGCGGCAAAAAGAGCGCTTCCACAACCTCCAAAAACTAGCCAATAAGTTCCAAAAAACTCTGCAAATAATTTTTTCATAATAAAATAATTTTAATTAATAGTTGATTGTTAAAGGGTATATTGGTATGCCCAAAAAATCAAAACGATCTGTAGGGGCAAGCGTACAAATAAAATCCACTTTGGTAAACTAAAACTTGCTTTTTTATTTTGATACATGAAAAGATTGGCAGGAAATACAGCAATTAACAATGCTATAATTCCCCATGCAGCAAAATGCATAGTAAAGGGAACAATTAAAAGGATGCCTAATATAAATTCGGCACCTCCGCTTAAAATATTTATTAATTTGGGGTTTGAAAAAAAAGGCGGAATGATTTTTATGTACATTCCGGGGTTTCGAAAATGATTTAGTCCGGCAATAATATAGAGCAGTGCCATTAAATATAAATGCCAGGGTAAATTCATGATATGTAATTGTTTATCACGAATTTATAAAAAAATTAACAATTATTACATTACAAGTAGTTTTTTTTTAACAACACATAAAATAAGTTAATTTTTACGCTTGAAATTTACATTCATAATAATGATGGCAAGAATAATTAAAACGATCCCAATCCATTGAGAAAGAATTACTTGTTCATCTAATAATACATAAGCCATCATTACAGAAACAGGAAGTTCAAGTGCAGAAACGATACTTCCCAATCCAATTCCGGTTAAGGGAAAACCTGCAGTCATTAACATTGGAGGAATAATAGTTCCGAATAAGGCAAGGATAATTCCCCATTTCATAAAAATCTCAAAGTTAAAAGGAGTAACCTGAGTAGCAATTGCAAACGAAAATACAATTATGGAACCTCCTAAAAGCATGTATAAACTTCTTTGTGCAGACGAAATCTCTGTAGCAACGCTATTTGCTGTAAACATAGTTGTAGTAAAAGATGCAGCTGCCAAAACTCCCCATGCAAGGCCGCGCCAGTCCAGAACTACATCATTATGAATGATATTGGTGGCTAAAACGGTACCAACAAGCACTATAAGTACAGCAATTACTTTTTGTTTAGAAGGCAGTTTCTTTTCTAAAATCATTTCAAGTAATACACCCATCCAAACGGTTTGCATTAATAAAACGATACCAATCGAAACCGGAATATATTTTACGGCTAAGTAATAAAACAAACTTGTCATTCCTAACGAAGTTCCTGCAATCATTAAGCTTAAAATATTTTTTTTGGTTGCTTTTTTAACTTTGTCTTTGTGTTTAATTTTCTGGAATGCATTGATTATTAAAATACCAATGATTCCTAATATGAATTGAGATGTAGTTACTTCGGCAGTGGTGTATCCTTCTGTATAGGCCATTTTTACAAAAGTGGCTAACATTCCGTAAGTTGTAGCGCCTATTGCTACTAAAAATACTCCCTTTAATACGTTGTTTTGTGACATCTTAACTTGTTTGATTAAAAAATTAAAGCCGGCAAAGGTAAGTTATTTTGTTTAGGATTTAATAAAATATGAGTACAAACATTATTATGCATTTAGTTTTATACTTGATTTCTATTGTATAATTATGAATTTGACAGGATTACATGAAAATAAGAAACCCATCAAAAAATTATATTTTGATGGGTTTGACTTTCTATGATAAGGTAAAAAAACTATTTTGCGGCAGGTTGAGTCTGATATGTTTCGATTTCGAAAATCAAAGTCGAATTTGGCGGAATTACACCTCCGGCACCTTTTTCTCCGTAAGCTAAGTTTGAAGGAAGAAAGAAAATTGCTTTTTCTCCGTCAGTCATCATATCTAATGCTTCGATAAAACCAGGAATCATTCCGTCTTTTTTACCTACAGAAAACGGAAAAGCCTGATATCCTTTTTGGGCATCACGGTTTGCATCGTATTTACCATAAGCTTTTGCTACGCTTGCTATACTGCTGTCAAAAAGATTTCCATCTTCAAAATATCCTGCATAGTGAAAATAAATGTTTGATCCTTCAGCTCCTTTTATACCAGTTCCTTTTTTAGTAATTACATATTTTAAACCAGATGCAGTTGTTGTAGCTTTAGCTTTATTAGCAGCAAAATAAGCAAGTTTTTCAGTCACTACTTTTTGAGAATCAGCTTTTTTAGCTTCTTGTTTTTTTGCATCATCTGCTAAAACTTTTACGGCATTGAATTTTTTAGCGGCATCACCTTTTCTGGTAATGGTAATTTTTGTCATAATATCATCCTGCACAATTTTGTTTACATTGTCCATTCCTGAAACTACATGACCAAAAATAGTATGTTTTCCGTTTAACCATGGGGTTTCTTTGTGCGTGATGAAAAACTGGCTGCCGTTTGTAGCAGGCCCTGAATTTGCCATAGCAAGAACGCCTCCTTTTTCAAATTTAAGTTCTTCTACGAATTCATCTTTAAAAGCAAATCCCGGGCCTCCTGAACCATTTCCGTCCGGATCTCCACCCTGAATCATAAAATCATTGATTACCCTATGAAATTTTAAACCGTCATAAAAAGGCTTGCCTTTAAGTTTTTCTACTTTTACATTAGGATTATTTCCTTCTGCCAAAGAGATAAAGTTAGCAACGGTTACAGGAGTTTTTACATACTCTAAAGATAAAACGATGTCGCCTTTTGTAGTTGATATCGTGGCAAAAATACCATCGTTAGGATTTGTAGCAGGTGCTGCTTTTGCTGCAGTTTTAGCTGCCGGAGCCTTTGGTTTTGCCACAGGCTTTTTTGTCTGAGCCTGAATATTTACTACTGCCAGGCAAAATAAAAATAAAAATTTAAACTTCATTATGTTAAGGATTTACGTTTATGTTAATCTTTTATATATAATTATTGTGGCTTTTCTAATAATTGTATTTCGAAAATAATGTTCGCATTTGGCGGGATAACTCCTCCGGCTCCGGTTGTTCCGTAAGCTAAATGAGAAGGAATAAAAAGAATCGCTTTATCTCCAAATGAAAGTTGTTCGATTCCTTCAATAAATCCGGGAATCATACCGTCTTTACGGCCTGCCTGAAACGGTATTGGCTGGTAACCGTGTTGTTCTGCTCTTGCTGCATCAAATTTTCCAAAAGCTTTATTAACGTCTTCAACGCTAGAGTCAAACAAAGTACCATCTTCAAGAAAACCTGAATAGTTAATGTATAATTGAGCTCCTGCAGCAGGTTTTTTACCTGTTCCTTTTTCGGTAATTAAATATTCTAAACCTGAACTTGTTTTAGTTGTTTTTGGTTTCACAGAAGCAAAATAGGCTACTTTTTCTTTTTGAGCTCCGCTATATTTACCTTTTTCTTTAGCAATTTCTGAAAAATAATCGCTAAATACTTTTACTGAATCAAACTTTTTAGCAGCTTCTCCATTTCTTATAATAGTTACGGCAACAATAGTATCACCTTGTTTTACCTGATTTACAACTTCCTGACCTTTTTCTACAACATGGCCAAAAATCGTATGTTTTCCGTCTAACCACGGAGTCTCAACATGTGTGATAAAGAATTGACTGCTGTTGGTTCCCGGACCATTATTAGCCATTGCTAAAACACCCGCTTTGTCAAATTTTAAATCTGTAATCTCATCTTTAAACTTATATCCTGTATCTCCTGAACCAGTTCCTTCTGGATCTCCGGTCTGAATCATGAAATCCTCGATAACTCTATGAAATTTTAGTCCGTTATAAAAAGGTTTATTTTTTAAGTAATCCTTTGCAACAAACTCATTTTTACCTTCGGCCAAGGTTACAAAATTGGCCACTGTTACAGGTGCTTTTTTATAATCTAATTCTACAATAATATGTCCTTTATTAGTTTCAATATCAGCATATAAACCATCAGGTAAGTTGCTGTGCTCGTCCTTACAAGAATATAATGAGCTAACAGTAACAGCTAGTAATAATAAAATACTCTTTTTCATTTTTAAAATGTTGTTTTTATGGGTTTATTGTATCTTTTTTCGTTGGGGCTGCAGCTTTTGGAGCTACGGTTTTTGGTGCTGAATTTTGAACTTGTCCTGTTGCAGGTGCAGTTTTTGCTGTTGGGTCCGGTACAAAATTACGAAGCGTAACAGTACAGATCAAAGACTGATTTGGACCTATTTTTTTGTTATCTCCATGATATCCGTAAGCAATATGCGAAGGAAACAGGAATGTTACAGTTTCATTTTTATGCATCATTTTAATACCATCACGTAATCCCATCATGATATCTTGCTTGTCTACATAATAAGTCTGCGGACCAAGATCAGCTTCAGAGTAAATAATTTTACCGTTTATGTCTTTTACTTCCAGATTAAAATAAGCGATATCTCCTTTTCTTGGTGTTGCAGTATCTGTCGTATTTTGTTCGTCATAATACAGCCAATATCCCTTTCTTGTGGCGTAATATTTTATCTTGGGATTACTTTTGATTATTTTTTTAATCACATCCTCTTCATTGGCTACCAGTTTTTTATTACGGTCAGCCGATTTTTTCATAAAAGTACCGGAAGCTTGAGAAATAGGGCGTCTCGCTTCTTCGTGTTGTTTACAGCTTACCAATAAAACAGCAAAAAACAGGGTATAGATGCTTCGTTTTAAGTAGTTCATATGAGGTTATATTTTTAGTTTATTTACTAAATCTTCAAACTTCTTCAGGGTTTCTTCCATCGAAACTTCTGATCTTCCACCAGCAGCATTGCTATGTCCGCCACCATTAAAGTGATCTCTTGCAAATTGGTTTACATCAAAACCTCCTTGCGAACGGAAAGAAATCTTGATGATCTTTTCGTCTTTATTTTCGATAAAAATAGCAGTAAAAACAATACCTTTTATACTAAGGCCATAATTTACGATGCCTTCAGTATCACCTTTTACATAATTAAATGAATCCAGTTCTGCCTGAGTAAGCGACATATATGAAGTTTTATGTGCTTCCAGCACTTTCATATTCTGTAATGCGCGACCCAATAATTGCAAACGGCTGTATGAACTGTTATCGAATAATAAAATTGGAATCTGTGTATTTTCAACTCCCAGATCAATTAATTCAGCAATGATCCTATGCGTGTTTCCCGTTGTTCCCGGAAAACGAAATGAACCAGAATCAGTTAATATTCCAGTATAAATGCATGTTGCAATAGTTTTGTCGATATCTTCTTTTTTTCCTAAAAAAGAAATGAAGTTATAAACCATCTCGCAAGTCGATCCAAATGAAGTATCAGAATACGTATAGGCAGCATAATCATCCGGTTTTTGATGATGATCGATCATAATAAACGGAGCCGTAAGCTTCGTTAAAGTATGTTCCATTTCACCCGTACGATGAAAAGCATTAAAGTCGAGTGTAAAGATTAACTCAGCTTCTTCTAATATTTTGGTACAGTTTTCAGTGTCTTTTTCAAAGATTTTTACCGTTTCAGAACCTGGTAGCCAGGCTAAAAAATCAGGGAAATCGTTTGGCGCAATCACAGTTGGATGATGATTGTTTTTTAATAAAAAATGGTATAAACCTAAGGTTGAACCCATAGCATCACCGTCAGGACCTCTATGCGGAATTATGGCGATTTTCTTTGGGGTTGCGAGTAACAATTGTATCGCTTGAATATCTTGTATTTTCATAGTGTGCGAATTTACATTTTTTTAATGTAATGTTGAAATCATTTTACAGATTAACACACTTTTATGTCGGTTGTGAATTGTAAGATGTAAATTGTAGGTTTTGAAATTTTATTTTGCAGAGATTCTCAAAGAAATCGCAGAGATTCAAAAAAGAAATGGAAAGAAGATTAATTTGGTTTCTTTTGGAATTTGGAATTTAATTTTTGGAATTTAAATTGGTACGCGGATGAAACAGATTCGCTAAAGCAAAAACGCAGATTTAAACGGATTTTTTAATGCTGGATTTATTTTGTTAGAAAATTATAAATCCAAAATATTCAATTGATTGTTTGGTGTTTAATGTGTTGAAAATATAAAATGATTCGTTGAGTTTGCACTGAAAACTGAGACTGTAACTATGACTAAGAAAGAGACTGAGACTGAAAACTGAAAACTGCGGCTAAAAAACTATATTAAAACCATTTCTGGTACAACTTATATTTTGCTCCCTTAACAATTTGTGATTTATAAATTCCCACAGAACCTGAAGAAAAATAAGCGATTGTACAAGCGATAGCAATGAAAATCCCGGGTTGAATGCCAAAAAGTTCCATACCCATAATCGTGCAGGCGATAGGAGTGTGGGTAGCTCCTGAAAAGACAGCTACAAAGCCTAAACCAGCCAGGAATGCAATTGGCAGCGGAATAATTAATGACAAAGCACTTCCTAAAGTAGCACCTACAAAAAATAAAGGAGTTACTTCTCCGCCCTTAAAACCTGCTCCTAAAGTAAATCCGGTAAACAAAATCTTAAGCAGGAAATCATACCATGGGTTGGCATTTGAAAAGGAATCTACAATTACCGGAACGCCTAATCCGGCGAATTTTGTAAACCCAAAACCTGCAATCGCAATCGCTAAAATAATTCCGCCAATAAATGGGCGTAATGGGGGATATTTAATGTTTTTTGAAAAAATAGAACTCCAAAAGTGAGTACTTCTCGAAAAGAGCAAAGCGGCCAAACCAGATAAAAAGCCAATTATAATCACATAAAATAAAGTGGTCGGGCTAATTTCTGGAACGACAGGAATGCTGTAATGCGTATGTTTTATCTGCCAGAATTCGACAGTAAAATAAGCTGTGTACGCCACCAGAAAAGATAAGATAATACTTTTTAGATTGATTTTGCTGAAATATAAAACTTCTAAGGCAAAAATAGCTCCAGCGATAGGAGTTCCAAAAACGGATGCGAAACCAGCACTGATTCCAAGGATAATTAAAATTTTGCGTTCAGCATTGTCTAAATTAAAAAGTCTGGTAAACTGGTCAGCAATTGCGCCGCCCATTTGTACGGCAGTTCCTTCACGACCTGCAGAACCTCCAAATAAATGTGTGAGTAAGGTTCCTAAAAGTACCAGAGGAGCCATCTTAAACGGAATAACTTTTTTGGGCGTTTCATATTCTTCCAATAATAAATTATTTCCCTTTACAACAGATTCGCCCCAATAATAGTAACTCAGCCCCACTAATAATCCTCCAAAAGGTAAAAGCCAGATAATCCAGTCGTGGTGAATTCTAAATTGTGTAACCCATTCCAGGGCAACTAAGAAAAACGCAGACGCAGATCCTGAAAAAACACCTATAAAAATGCATATCAAAATCCATTTGAAAGTGGTCAGGAATATATCTTTTAGTTTTGAAAATACCATTAATTGTAAAAAGTTTTTTGCCACGAATTTCACGAATTTTCACGAATTAAAGCCTCTTAATTAAAAAAAAACCAAAAAATATTTTTAAATCTTTTAATCTGTGGCAAAAAAATATTCGCAGCAAAAAAAAAATTATCCCTGCACTACAGCTGTAAATTCAATTTCAACTAAATATTCAGGTGCCACCAGTTTACTGATTTCATAAAAACCCGTTGTAGGTTTTATATCTTTAAAAAATGAAGCGTGAGCTCTTGCCACTTCTTCAAAAGAAGTGATATCCGTTGTAAAGATTCTGGTTCTGATGACATCTTTCATTCCAACATTCAGATCTTCCAAAACTTTTTCAACACGTTCCAGGATGTTATAGGTTTGAGCATAAGCATCGTCAGCTTTTACTTTTTCGCCATCAACAATTGCTACAGTTCCAGAAACTTCGATGATATTGCCAATTCTTACCGCACGGCAATATCCCATTTTGTCTTCCCAAGGTGATCCTGTTAAGATATTTTCTCTTTTCATTTCTTCTATTTTATAGAATTTGTTTTATTTCTTTAAAATCAAATTCAGGTTAGTTAATTTCGCTGCAATTTATAAAATATGAGGATGAAAAGGAGTACGATTCATTTGAAATCCCTTCGTAAATCATTCTTTTTTGTGATATTTTTTGGGGACAGAATTATTTTTCTTCGCCTGTTGAGCGTAATGCTAAAAAAATGTTTTAACACATAGAAATATAGATATAACGCCTCTTTTACACCAACAATAGCTATGTTTCTATGTGTTAAAATTAATTTGAACAAAATATCTTCCTTATTCTATTTGATAGTGTTCATAAAGGCGAAGTTTATTTTGAGTAGCTGTAAGATTTTGTTGCAGGACTTCGATTTTATTTAATAAGTTGGCGATCGCGTCAATACCTTCTAAGTTAATTTTAAGATCATAATGAAGGCGGATCATTTTCTCGACAGCTGGCAATTGTTCAGGTTGTAGATATTCGTCTTCTTCGAGAATAATAATTTGCACCAACCCATAATTGTGTAAATCTGTTATAAACGTATTGTCAATTTCGTGATACAGACAAAACTGTTTTATTTGAATTAAGTTTTTACTATTCATGATTTCTTAATTTAGCTAATTCCTGGAATAATTCTTTTTCTTTTGCGGATAAGTTTGTTGGGATTTTTATGGTATACGTGATGTATAAATCTCCAAATTGATTTTCTTTTTTATAAATAGGAAAACCTTTTCCCTTCAATTTAACCTTCGTTCCCGGCTGAGTTTCCGGAACTACTTTTATTTTTACTTTTCCATCAAAAGTATTTACATAGATTTCTCCACCTAATATTGCGGTGTATAGATCAAGATCAACATCGGCGTATAAATTATTGCCTTCTCGTTTAAAATCGGAGTTATTTTCAATTGAAAAAGTAATGTATAAATCGCCATTAGGTCCGCCGTTTGCTCCCGGTGCACCATGATTTGGAATTTTTATAATTTGCCCGTTTTCAACTCCTGCCGGAATTGTAATTCGGATATTTTTACCGTTTACAGTCAGGTTTTGTTTGTGAGTTGTATAAGCAGCTGTAAGATCTAATTGTAATTCGGCATTAAAATCCTGTCCTCTGTATTTTGCCTGTCCTCTTGAGCTCCTTCCTGCAGAACCATACATAGAATTGAAGAAATCAGAAAAATCGCCACCGGCAAAATCGCCTCCAAAATCTGAATAACTCTGACCTCCGTCTTGTTGTTGTGTTGAATATTGTTGCTGGTTAGGATCGTAACCAGCTTTTTCGAACTCATCAGCATGTTTCCAGTCTTTTCCGTATTTATCGTATTTTTTGCGATTTTCAGGATTACTCAAAACTTCATTTGCTTCATTTATTTCCTTGAATTTTTTCTCGGCTTCCTTATCATTCGGATTCAAATCAGGATGATATTTGCGGGCTAATTTTCGATATGCTTTTTTGATCTCAGCTTCTGTAGCTGATTTCGTGATTCCTAATGCTTTATAATAGTCAATGTAATCCATTTGCTTGTGTTTTAATAAAGATAAATTAAAGCCTTGAAGTTAAGGAATAAGTTGCTAATTATCAAAATCATGAAGCTCTTTTTAATATAAAAAATCGGATAAAAAAATCGGATGCTGTTTTTGGTAATATTTGATTTTAATTTGGGCTTCTTGTTTTTTGGCAGGTTTTTTGATTCCAAAAAATTGCCTAATATATTGTTATAATAGTCTTAAAGTTGTAGAGCCAAACTAAATTATGCTATTTTTGTGATGCTATACTTTGATTTTATAAAAATTATAAAAGCCGATTCGATAATACTTTTTCAATGAAGCACATTTTATTTTTCATATTATTTTTTACAGCTGTCACCGTATCAGCTCAAACTGAATTTAGTACTAAATTCAAGAGTATTCCGGCACCTAAGTTTAGTGCAAAACCCAAAAAAGTGCCTTTGCCGGAAGTCAAAGATCCTCAGGCTGATAATATGGATATGCCAAGTATTAAGACGCCAAATGTTTTTGAACATACCAGTATTACTCCCAAATCTCAATTGCAGGTAGGAGCAGAGAAAAGTAAATTTACCATGTCTACAGAAACTGAATTTGCCAATCCGGGAGATCGTTTTGTACCTAAAATGGAGAAAGATCTGGACAAAGCATTAAAAGATGCCGGACTAAAAGAAGGTCGTGGACAATTGGTGAGGCGAAATATTTCGTTAGGAGATTTTAGAACAAAATCGAAATTTTTTATTGTGAAACTAAGGGATTTTGGTGCAATCGATGGTGACCTGGTAAAAGTATCTTCTAATGATAAAGTGATTAAAGACCAGATATTTTTAGAATCCAATTTTAAAGAAGTCAAGATTATGCTGGACAACGGCTTTAATAAATTAGATTTTGAAGCGTTAAATATTGGTTCCCTTGGTGGAAATACTGCCGAAATCAGGGTTTATGATGACAAAGGACAATTGGTTACCAATGATTATTGGGACAATCTTGCAGCAGGTTTTAAAGCTTCGATAGTAGTTACTAAAGAAGAATAAAACAGCTAATTGCTTTTACATAAAAAAAACATAGTCCCTGGGCTTTGGTCAATGTCATTAATTTAAGCTTTTTTAAGGCAATTATCACCAACCAATTTTCAAACAAATAGTCGCTTGATTTTTAATCGTTTAGTTTATTTACTAGTATTGAATACGCGTAATAAGATGGCTTTAGCCAAATCAAGTATTTTTGGTTAAAGCCATTCAGATTGATATTATATTAACTCCAGCTAAAGCTGGAGCCAATTCAAAAAAAACTTAACTTAATGAAATCGAACGTCGGGATGGGATGTATTATAAATAAGCGAATCGTCTGGTTTTGGGTTTCAAATAGCTATGTTTCTATGTGTTTCAATTGTATTTTCTGTCTCTTGCTTATTCTTTTGCAATGACAAGTTCATTTTTCTCTTCACCGGTTTCTTTCAGCATAAAACTTACTATAACAGCAATTGAGATTCCTATAATCCAGAATAAACCTGCTTGCTGAAAATGAAGCGTTTTATCAAGATTACTTGCAAGGGTTTTGCCAAATAGGTGACTGAATAATGGACTTAAAAGTGTTGTAACTCCAAAAGTTATAAAGTTAATAGCTCCTGTAGCACTTCCTTTTACATGATCGGGATTCGCTTCTTTGATTATAGAATAGGGAATCATTGCGGCTCCGGAAGCGACGCCTAATAAAAACATACTGATTTTTACAGGAAGCACGTCCGGGAAATACAATAGCTGGACGAAACTTAAAATCATCATTACTGCACCAAATATTAAGACGGGTTTTCGTTTTTTTATCTTATCTGTAATATATCCCAATAGCGGACATCCGAATACCCAGCCAAAAGCTACCATTGCACTAGAAATTGTTGCCGTATGAAAATCTAAAGCTCTGTCTTTCTGAAAAAAGTCAACGGCCCACGTCATGGCAAAGATAGTTGTAGGCGCAAATAATAATCCTGAAACTATACCGCATAACCATGATTGCGGATTACTAAAAACAATTTTGTAAGGACTTAATATGCCTTGTTTCTTTTGATCGGGTACTGTCTTTTCTTCAATTCTGTTTGCAGGAGTTATAAACCAAAGTCCAAAAGCAACAATGATAGTAAAGATTCCAACGGATAACCAAAAGGTATTAATATCCATTCCTTTTTCAATCAAAGGCCCTACAACAAATTGTCCTGCTGAGCCTCCAAGCATTCCAAAACATTGTGTAAATCCAATTGCAGTCGCCAAAGATTTTGCCGAAAAACCTTTACTGGCAAGATATACACAACCGGGAAACGCAAAGGCACATCCGGCGCCCTGAAATAATCGTCCTGTTACACCACTAAATTGACTTGAAATCATGAATAGTAAACATCCACTTCCTAAAATAAGCGCTCCGGCAAAAAGCGAGTATTTTGCTCCAAAACGATCCAAAGCAATTCCTGCAATTAAACTACAGGTAGAATAGGTGTAATAATAAGTTCCAATTATGGTTACCAGTCTTATCTCACTGACAGAAAAACTATGAGAAAGCTCCGGGAGCATTACTGCAGGAGCAGAGCGTATTACATAATCTAAAAAATAGAAAACCAAACCAAATACCCATGCGATCACGTAATATTTGGTGTATGATTTATTAGTATTGATATCCATAAAATATATTTCTTTTTATTTGAGGTGTAGGTATTAAAATGAACACGAATTTCATGAATTTGCACAAAACTAAATGGAGAAATTTTGTTTGTGAAATTAATTCTACAAATTGAATTTCACAAATTGAATAAGTGAAAATTAGTGAAATTCGTGTTTAAATCTGTTTTTAAATGCCTTCTTTCAGGTGTTTGTAATTGGATTTAACAGTGTCGAAAACTTCATCCATTTTGCCGCCAAGCATTAATCTCGTCATTGATTTTGCCATACCTACCACTTGTTCCCATTCTACTTTTGGAGGCATTGCAAGGGCATTTGGATTAGTAAAGATATTCAGTAAAACAGGACCGTTATGCAGGAATGCATTTTCAATTGCTCCCTGAACCTCTTCGGGTTTGTGAACATTTACACCCTGAAAACCCATTGCCTGAGCAATCAGTCCAAAATCAGGATTGACCATATCAGTTTCGTTATCTGGCAGTCCGCCAACTTCCATCTCCAGTTTTACCATCCCCAAAGCACGATTATTAAAGACAATAATTTTAATGGGAATATTATATTGTTTAATGGTTGCTAAATCTCCTAAAAGCATCGACAAGCCGCCATCACCACACATAGCAATAACTTGTCTTTCAGGGTGTGCGAGTGCTGCACCAATCGCCATTGGCATTGCATTGGCCATCGATCCGTGATTAAACGAGCCCAGCATTGTTCGTTCTCCTGTGCCTTTTATAAAACGGGCTCCCCAAACGCAGGTCATTCCGGTATCAACCGTAAAAATGGCATCTTTAGTTGCTAATTTATCGATAATATGTGCCACATATTCCGGTTGAATGGTGTCTTCTCCGCCGTTATCTTTAATATAGATGTTCATGTTTTCTTTTACACTGGCATAAAATTTAAGTTGTGCCTGTAAAAAACTATCATCTGTTTTGTTTTCTAATAATGGTAATAAAGCTTCAATGGTATCGCCCACATCACCGCATAATCCCATATAGAGATTGGCTCTTCGTCCTAAACGTTCCGTGCTGGTGTCGATTTGAATGATTTTATTATCTGTAGGCATGAATTTATCATAGGGAAAATCAGTTCCTAATAATAAAACCAAATGAGACTCATGCATGCTGTGATAAGCAGAAGGCTGCCCGAGTAAACCTGTCATTCCTATTTCGTTAGGATTATTGGGTTGGATGCTCATTTTTCCTCTAAAAGAATATCCTACAGGCGCTTTGATATGTTGTGATAATTGTACGACCTGATCGTGTGCTTTGTCAGAACCAATTCCGCAGAATAAAGTGATTTTTGTACTTTCGTTTATAGCTTTTGCTAAATGTTGTAATTCCTGATCAGAAGGTCGGATAACGGGATTACAATGAAAATACTGAGTCGAAATATTGCTTTCAACCGCTTTTAACTCAGAAACATCTCCGGGTAAACCAATAACAGCGACACCTTTTTTGCCTAATGCATGTTGTATGGCGGTTTGTATAATTCGCGGGGCTTGCTCAGCAGTCATAATCATTTGATTATAGTAACTGCAATCGTCAAAAAGTTTGATTGTGTTTGTTTCCTGAAAATAATCCATACCCATTTCGTGGGTATTTATGGTGGATGCGATGGCTAACAAAGGCACATGTGAGCGATGTGCATCATATAAACCATTTATTAAATGAACATGTCCGGGACCGCAACTTCCGGCGCAAACCGCAAAACCATCCAATTCAGCTTCGGCAGCTGCGGCATAAGCGCCAACTTCTTCATGCCGAACATGAATCCATTTTATCTTTCCGTTTCTTCGTATTGCATCATTAAAATGATTTAAACTATCGCCGGTAACCGCATAAACGCGTTTTACACCAGCTTCTACCAACATGTCAACTAATTGTTCTGCAACTATTTTACTCATGGATTATATTTTTAAAATTAATATTAGATCGTATAAACATTGGTTATGGTTTACTTTCTTAATGATTACTTTTTAAGATAAACTGGGTTATGATGTAAAAATGATTTGGTATGGTCTTATAAATTTAAGGATTTTTTTTGAAGATTCTGAGAGACTGAGGTTCTAAGTTACTAAGTTTTTTTTTGAAGGCACAAAGCGACAAAGGTTCAAAGGGACAAAGTTTTTTTTTTAGGTTCAAAGCAACAGAGGTTCAAAGGGACAAAGTTTTTGCACTTTGTTTACCTCTGTCCCTAAACTTCGGGATTGTTGCTTTGCAACTCAGTCCCTACGGGCAATGTCATTAAGTTAAGGGGGAATCTATAAAATTATTTAACAGTTTAATCAAGAAAATAATTAGAAAAATCCGTTTTTACCAGCGTTTTCGCTTTAGCGAATCAGTAAAATCAGCGTCTAATTTTGACGCGGATAAGAGAGATTTACTTCGTAAAAACGCGGATAAAAACGGATTTGAGCTGCAATAATTTTATTAAAAGCTTAACCTTAGCAACTCATTCCCGAAGCCTCGGGATAGCAGCTTTTAGAAAGGATCTGCCGTTACTCTGAACTTCATATCTGCTTTTACGGTTACATCTTTCGTAAGGGTTTCTTTTAGGGTAACTTTTGTTCTTATTTTATATTTATCAGCTTTAATGTATTGATCTAATCGGGCATCGGTACAAATTAAGTCAATTGTATTCGTGCTGGAATTGATATTGTCCTGATAAGCCAGTTCTATTTCATCAGAATCTGTTGTTGAGATGTATAAATGTATGGACTTTAAAAATGTAAATGTTTTATCTGAAGGATCAGTGATTGATAATTTAAGCGATTTTATTTTGACATCTTTTACTAAACCTGCCTTGGTTTTATTGTTTTGAAATTCGGCTGAAGAATTTGTCGTAACATCTGGTGTAATAATCTCTGATGGCAGATTGACAGGAAAAGTGCTTTGAATTTTAATCGAGGTTGAGTTAGAAATATTAAAACTCAATAGGTCATCAACGGTACTGCAAGAATTTAAAAATAAAGACAATAAAAGGGTAATGACAATTAATTTTGATTTCATAGGTATGGTTTTTTCTTAAATACGATTTTTGGCGAGTTATGGTTTTTTTTGAAGGTACTAAGATTTGAAGGTTCTAAGGGATTAAGTTTTTCTTTTTTTAGGTTCAAAGCGGCAATCCCGAAGCTTCGGGATAAAAGAATAAAGAAAAGACTTAATAAAATTGTAGATTCTAAACCTCTGAACCTTTGTCCCTTTGAATATTTATACCTAAAAATCGGAACAATGAAAAAAAATATTATTTTTTCACAGTTCCGATTTTTCATTTTGGAATATAAAAAGTATTTTTGCGCATGCAACACAACGTACTTATTTTAGATTTCGGATCGCAATATACTCAGCTTATTGCGCGTAGAGTTCGCGAATTAAATATATTCTGCGAAATTTTCCCTTACAATCACTTTCCTAGTGATTTATCACCTTATAAAGCCGTAATTTTAGGAGGAAGCCCATTTTCTGTTCGCGGAGAAGATGCTCCACATCCTGATTTATCTCAAATTCGAGGCAAGCTTCCCTTATTGGCAGTTTGTTACGGAGCACAATACCTGGCCCACTTTAGCGGTGGAGAAGTAGCGGCTTCGAATACCAGAGAATATGGCAGAGCTAATTTGTCTTATATTAAGGAAGGAGAAACTTTCTTTAACGGAGTTTCAGAAAACAGCCAGGTTTGGATGAGTCATAGCGATAGTATCAAGGCTTTACCAACAAATGCAGTAAAATTGGCAAGTACTCACGATGTAGAATTTGCAGCTTACAAAATTGAAGGAGAAACGACATATGCTATTCAGTATCATCCGGAAGTTTTCCATTCTACAGATGGATCAAAAATGCTGAAAAACTTTCTTGTAGATATTGCCGAAGTTCCTCAAAACTTTACACCAGGTGCTTTCGTAGAAGAAATGGTGGGAGAATTAAAAGAGAAATTAGGAAACGATAAAGTGGTTTTAGGACTTTCTGGCGGAGTAGATTCTACTGTTGCGGCAGTTTTATTGCACCAGGCTATCGGTAAAAACTTGTATTGTATTTTTGTAAATAACGGTTTATTACGTAAAAATGAATTCCAAAATGTATTAGATCAATACAAAGGAATGGGATTGAACGTAAAAGGAGTAGATGCCGGAGATCGTTTCTTAGGTGAATTAGCCGGAATTAGTGATCCTGAAACCAAACGTAAAACAATTGGTCGTGTATTTATCGAAGTTTTTGATGATGAATCACACTTAATCGAAGACGTAAAATGGTTGGCACAAGGAACTATTTATCCAGACGTAATCGAATCTGTATCTGTAAAAGGACCATCGGCAACAATTAAATCGCACCATAACGTGGGTGGATTGCCGGATTATATGAAATTAAAAATTGTAGAACCACTTAGAATGTTGTTTAAAGACGAAGTTCGAAGAGTTGGGGCTACTTTAGGAATAGATCCTGAATTATTAGGACGACACCCTTTCCCGGGACCAGGATTATCAATTAGAATTTTAGGAGATATTACTCCTGAGAAAGTTCAAATCCTTCAAGATGTTGATGCCGTTTTTATCGACGGATTAAAATCTTGGGGACTTTATGACAAAGTTTGGCAGGCCGGAGCAATTTTACTTCCGGTAAATAGTGTTGGTGTGATGGGCGATGAGCGTACTTACGAAAAAGTAGTAGCGCTTAGAGCTGTAGAATCTACTGACGGTATGACTGCTGACTGGGTTCATTTGCCTTATGATTTCTTAATGAAGGTGTCTAATGACATCATCAATAAAGTAAAAGGGGTAAATCGTGTGGTTTACGATATCAGTTCAAAACCGCCAGCAACAATTGAGTGGGAATAAACTATATTTCAAATTAAGGCGTTACATTTGTAACGCCTTAATTTTTTATAACCTACTATTTATGAGAGAACTTTTAAAGATTTCTCTTGTGCTTATTTTGTCTTTTAATAAGATAATTGCGCAAGATTCGATAATTGAACACAAAATTCAAAAGGGAGAAACTGCTTATTTTATTGCCCAAAAATATAAGGTTTCTATTGATGAAATTTACAAACTCAACCCTGAGTCGCAAAACGGAATCAAAGACAATCAAATTATTAAGATTCCCGTTCACTTCGTAGAAAAAGAAAATTCAAACCAGCAAATTACCCATATTGTTGGTGCAAAAGAAACTCTTTTTGGCTTATCAAAACAATACAATGTTTCGGTTGAAACCCTTCAGAATACAAATCCGGTTCTTGCCAACGGACTTCAGATTGGTCAGGAATTAATTATTCCTAGTGCAGTAAATCTTCCAAAAACTGAAATTATAACTTCTTCAAAGGCAATTCATCAGGTTGTTGCCAAGGAATCCTTATTTAGTATTGCGAGACAATATAACGTTTCTGTTCAGGATTTAGAAAATTTAAACAAAGACCTTCTTATTAACGGATTGCAGATTGGTCAGGCAATTTCAATTCCAAACAAAAGAAAAACTTTAGACGGAAGAGTTCGCGTGATTAATCAGGAAACTATTTTTCATGTGGTTGTACCTAAGGAGACCAAATTTTCGATTGCTAAAAAATACGGTATCTCAATCGATCAGTTAGAATCTCAGAATCCTGAAATTGTAAACGGACTCATTGTTGGCAATAAATTAGCGATCAATACTAAGGAAGTAAAACCGGCAAATGAAGGTGAAGAACTGATGCTGGCTCTTGCAGAAAAACAAGTTGTAGTTGAAAAAGGTAAAGCCAAGACAGTTGAACTTGAAGATCTAAAGGACCGATTGGTGGTTCAGAAAGAAATGAACCAGAAAATTATAAAGATTAATGATTTAAAATTGAATCTGAATGATATGAACGGTTCGAGAGAAAATTCAGTCGAAAAATTGCGATTGGTTCTCGAAGCGAATAAAAATGTGCAGGATATTTTAATGGCAAAATTAGATTCGTTAGTCAACACAATGAATAATGATTTAGTTGATTTAAAAAGAATGGATATTTTGAATGTGGATGAATCAAAGAGATTAGAGAAACAATCTTATCAAAGCATTGGAAAAACAAGTGAATTATCTTCTCAATTAAAGAAAGAACTGGCTGAAAACCGAAAGGTATACGCTGGCTTAATGAATAAAGTAGAAAAAATTGCGCTTGAAGAGAATCAGGAATACAAGAAGAAAATTAGGGAAAACGAAAAGAATAATAATGTAGCATCTTTACAGCAACGTCTTTCGCTGGAAGATGTAAAGCGGTATAAAATACAGCAGGAGCAAGGCGATGCACAAAATCAAATTTTGATTGCCAAAATCGATTCGCTGGATACTCAAAAAACAATTGAAATAAAACGTCATATTAGTAAAGCCACCTATTATAGTATGGAAGCACGAAAGTTTGATGATAAATTAGCCTTGCTAAAATTGAAAAAGTATCAGGATGAGGCGATTAAAAATCAGGATAAAACCAAGTCAGCAGAAAATTCAAAACAAGTTTCACTGGAAGAAATGCAGCGCGAGCTAAAAGAAAATCCGCTTAGAGCCGATAAAACGGTTAAGGTTGAAGTTTATGATAATCTTAGAGAAGTTTCAAACGGCTATTACTTAGTTTTAGGTATATTTACAGACTCTTCTTTAAGAGATAAGTTCATTATGAAACTCATTGATTCTGGTGATTTTAACGCTAGTTTCTTCTTTAATATAAACAGCCTTTCGTACTATGTTTACTCAGATAAGTACCAAAATATGGAAGAAGTGCTCTATAAATGCAAGAAAAAAGAAGAAGATGAGTTATATAAAGAGATAATTATTGCTAAGGTAGAAATTGATCTTAGATAATAATTTGCGCAGAATTAACAAGTGGCAGGAATCTTGCTTTTAAGAAAAATTAGTAACTTGTTTTTGAATTAAAAATTAAATTGTTTTAAGTCTTATTTATGAAATATTATTCAACATTATTATTTCTTGTTTTTTTTGTAACATTTTCTGCTTTCTCACAAGAGAAGGTCATTAAATATACCGTTGCGAATGGAGAAACTATTAACCAAATTGCTGTAAAATTTAAGGTTACACCTTATGATATTTATGCACTAAATCCAGATGCGAGAAGAGGGATTTCAGCCAATACAGTTTTGCTGATTCCAGCCAGTAGTACAAAATCTGCTGCGGTTAAGCCTGAAACAGCTGTGTCAAAATCGGTTAATAATACAAAAGAAATAATTCATGAGGTACAACCAAAGGAGACTTTTTACAGTATCGAAAAAAAATATGGTATCTCGGACGGAGCTCTGAAAGCTGCAAATCCTTTTTTAGAAAAAACTGGTGTTCAGATTGGACAGAAACTGGTGATTCCTGCAAAAGGATCAACTGCGAAACCTGTATCAGCAACTGAAAAAACGGTTAAAGAGAAAGTTCAGGAAAAATATGTATATCATGATGTTGTAGCAAAAGAAACTAAGTTTTCGATCGCAAAACAATACGGAATAACAATTGAAGAATTAGAAAAACGCAATCCTGAAATTGTTTCTAATTTGCCAATTGGTTACCGATTAACGATAAAAGGAAAAGCTCCTAAAGCTGAAACATCAGTTCCGGCAGTTACCAATGCTGTAAAACCGGCTGAAACTTCTAAAAAAGCGACTAGCTATATGGAGTATCAGGTAAAACCAAAAGAAACTTTTTATAGTTTAGGAAGAACATTTCATATTACTCAGGAAGAACTGACGGCATTAAACCCGGCGCTTGCTGAAGGTGTAAAAGAAGGAATGGTTTTAAAAGTTCCTGCAGGATATTTAGCACCATCTCCAATTATTGCACAACAGCAACCTGTAGCACCAGCAATTGAAAAACAAGCAGAAAATACCGGAGGTGGTATACAAATAGTAGATCGTGTAAAATCTGAAACAGTTTCTGCTAATCCAGAAGTGGTGGAGCTGACTAAAAAGAGAGGTGAAAACGAACGTAAAAAATTAGTTTTATTATTGCCATTCAATTTAGCTAAAATGCAAAATGATACAACAAGTACAGCTACACGTATTAAAAATGATAAGTTTTTGAATATGACTCTTGACTTTTATTCAGGAGCAATGATGGCAATTGATTCTGCAAAAACTTTAAAATTACCAATTGATGTTGCGATTTATGATTCTCAGGAAACTAAAACGACATCGAATGTTTCGAATTTAATCTCTCAAAACAAATTGCAGGATGCCAATGCGATTATCGGACCATTTTATCAAAACAATGCAGAGGCTACAGCCAATTCATTACGTATGTATAATGTTCCTGTAATTTCTCCATTGTCTAAAGATAAGGCAAATCCAATCGATAATTTGTACCAGACAATCCCTTCGAATGATGTTGTAAGAAATGCCATTTTTGATTATATGCGTTCTAAAAACGGAAACATAGTGGCTGTTGTAGATAAAAAGAAAGAATCAGTAATTAGTTATATCAAACAAAACCAAAAAGGAGTTGTTTTTGCTGCTTTGACAGAAACAGGCGGTTTGGATGTAGCCAATCTAAAAAGTTTGCTGTTACCAAACAGAATGAACTATGTAGTAATGGAAACAGGAAATACTGCTATGGTAAAAGCGACTATAAAAGCGCTGATTGATGCTAAAAAAACATGTCAGGTACAACTGGTTATTTTAGAGCCAAACAGTACGCTTGATACGGATGAAATTAGTTTTGATAATTTAGTACAACTAAAATTAATGTATCCTTCTGTAACCCGCGAAAGTGATGAGCCAGGAGTTTTAATTTTTGATAAAGAATACAGATTAAAAAATAAAGTGAACCCTAATACATATGCAACACGCGGATTTGATGTGACTTTTGATACGATGATGCGTTTGGTACAAGGAAAAACATATCAGGAAACAGCAGATTTAATGACAACGGAACAGGTTGACAATAAATTTCAATTTTATAAAAAAGAAGATGGCGGACACGCCAATAAAGGAGTATACATTTTATATTACGATACCGACTTAACTTTAAAAGTAGCAAATTAATGACATCAAAAGTAACCTATTTAGGAGATTTAAGAACAAAATCAATTCATGTGCAATCAGGAAGCGAAATCATCTCTGATGCACCATTAGATAATAACGGAAAAGGAGAAGCTTTTTCGCCAACAGATACAGTTGCAAATGCTTTAGCAAGTTGCATGATGACGATCATGGGAATTAAAGCTCGTGATTTAAATGTAGATTTTATTGGTTCGACTGCCGAAGTAACGAAAATAATGAATGCTGAACCAAGAAGAATTGGGGCAATCGAAATTGTTTTTGACATGCAGGGTGTTGACGATGAAAAAAACAAAACTATCTTAGAAAGAGCAGCAATGACTTGTCCGGTGTTTTTAAGTTTAAGCTCAGAAATTGAAAAGAAAATTACTTTTAACTGGAAGTAGTTTTAAGAATTAAATATATCAAAAAGCCATTCGACATCGAATGGCTTTTTGATTTAATTTATAAACCTTTTTCAGGTTTTAGATCTTCCAGGATAGGAGTAAGGATCGACTTTACAATTTTCTGAATGGTTTCATTTTTTTGTTCAAAAATCACAATAGTGTTTTTGCCTTTTTTAAGCCAGCATCCCGGTAAGTATAATGTTTGCTGAGGACCAACACTCCAATATCTGCCAATGTTTATTCCGTTTATAAAAACAATTCCTTTGCCCCAATCCCGCATGTCCAGAAATGTATCTCCGGTTTTAGCAAGATTAAATGAGCCTTGGTATAAAGTGGGACGGTTGGGTTTCGCAGAGTTTTTATAAGACGTTAGATCAGGCGCGTCAGTCATAGGTAATTTATACATCTTCCAGTCTCCGGTAATTGTTTCTCCGTTAATAATTACAGGGCTGATAATTCCTTTATTGTTGTCATTAATTTGTGAACCATAATTAATACGGCCCATATTTTCAACTACAATATCCAGAGTAGCATTAAAGGGAACCTCAATTTCACAATCGTACTTTTTATAGTAACGATTCAATTCAGCCACTTTTTTTCCGTTAACATAAACGATGGCATAATCACGTAATCCTTTTAATTCTAATTTTCCGCTAATAGGCTGTGTGAATTTTTTACTATACCAAACATAACCGTCACCTTGATTTAATTGTTCAAATGTTAGTAGGTTGGCCTCAATTACCGGAGTTATTTTTGATTTTAAATCAGCTAAATCAACGGCACTTGTTAATGTAATATTCGGAATTGTAATTACGGGTATTTTTGCGGGAACATTTGGCGTTTTATCTGTTTTTAAGATTTCTCTTAAAGCATTGTATTTAGGAGTTGCCCATCCGGCCTCACTAATTGGAGCATCATAATCGTAAGAAGTCATGTCAGGCTGAATGTCGTGTTCTTTATCATAGTTTGCACCTGATGTAAAGCCAAAGTTTGTTCCTCCGTGCACCATATAATAATTAAAAGAAACCTGATTGTCTAAATATTTCTTTGTCTGGCGCACTGTTTCTTCTGGAGTTTGTGTTGGGAAAGGTTCTGCCCAATGATCCAGCCAGCCCGGATAAAATTCAGCAACCATATAGGGTCCCTGACCATTATTGAATTTATTGACAACTTCTTTTAGTTTGGTGATATCACTTTCGCCATTGGCAGTTGGTAAAGCACCGGGAAGAGCCCCGCCTTCAAACAACCAACTTCCGTCTGAAGTAAAGAAAGGAACTTCAAAACCAATATCTTTTAACTGCTGAAAAACGGCTGCGCTGTATTTTTTGTGGTCAGCCAACGCAATATCTTTACGTTGCGCAACATAAGAACCAAATTCATTTTCGCCCTGCACCATAATAATAGGTCCGCCTTTGGTAATTTGTAAAGCTGCGACCTGATTATATAGTTCGGTAAAATAGGCTTTTGTAGCGGCTAAATATGCTGCATTGTTGCCGCGAATAACCATGTTGGGCACATTTTGTAAAAACCACGGATAACCGCCAAATTCCCATTCGGCACATACATACGGACCCGGACGAAGAATGACAAATAAACCTTCTTCCTGCGCTGTTTTGATATATTCAGCTAAGTTTTTATTTCCGGTTTTAAAATCCCAAACTCCCGGAGCTATTTCGTGATAATTCCAGAAAACATAGGTTGCAACGGCATTTAACCCCATTGCTTTCATCATTTTTAAGCGATGACGCCAGTAAGGCTGAGGAATTCTTGAATAATGCATTTCACCGGAATGAATTTGAACCGGTTTTCCATCCAGTAAAAAATTTCCATCTTTTATAGCAAAAGTTTGCTTTTGCTGTGCCGATACAGCGAATAAAAGAAAGAAAGTAAAAAGGAAGGCAAGGTAAACTTTTTTCATTTTTTATTATTTTAAGTATTACTTGGGCAATTTGTATAACTAAAGAAGAGAGCGCTCAGAATTGCGCTCTCTTAGTGCTACTAACTAACCAATAAATATTTACTCTGAAAACTCTAATTTTTGCGTTTAGTTTTTTGTGTTTAGGTTGAAAGTTGTAAGGAATTATTCTTTTTTTGAAAGTACCTCTCTAATGAACCAGATAAGAGAGGGCTTCAAAAAACAAACAATATTTAAAAAATACTAATTGCAAGACAACCTTACTTGACTCTAAAGTTGCCTAATATTTTTGGTTGTTAAATTTTTTAATGATTGGATTTACATGATTTTTTGTATCCTCATCTAATGCCGCTAAAGCTTTGTCAGCTTCGTCAGTTGAGAATTTTGATAATCCGCAGATTCCGGCAGCAATTACATTATACGATTGATTTTTGGTACTTTCAATTATTAATGTTTTATATGAATTATCATTTGTCGAAGCTAATTTTATAATTGCAGCTGCTCGTGCAATTGTCTTTTTATCGTTTTTAGCAATGTTCAGCAAGGTTTTTATTGCAGCATCTTTTATTTGATTATCCCCTAAGTCAATTGCTTTAATACTAAGTACTCTCAAATCATCTTGTTGATCTTCTAAACCTGCCAATACTATCAATTGTGCTTCATGGCTTTTATCTTTTGAAGCAAATTTTATAGCTTCAATTCGATTATAATACGATGGGACCTTTTTGTATTGATACCAATAATCGGCTACTTTTTTGTTATCGATAACCTGACCAACCAAAATTTTGTCAGGATCAAGATCTATAAAATCCGGTTGTGACGGAATGTCATAACTGAAATTTTGTTCGCGTTTTTCAATCAAAATATCTTTTCTGATTTTAGTTCCGTTTACATAAAAATCAACTTTAAGAGGAAGTGTAAAGGTCTGAACCGAATTATCCTGAACTTGTTTTACCGCAATTGTAGCTTTTCCGTTGGCATATCCGTATTCAATATTCAGGATTGGATTTCCTCCCTGATAATACCATTGGTTAAAATAAGGACTCCAGTCTTTTCCGGTTATTTCTTCCATTGATAAACGCAATTGATGTGTTTCTCCTGATTTATAAGCGTTAGTGGTCAAATAATGATTAAGTGATTTGAAAAACGCTGCATCGCCCATTTGGTTTTTTGCTGCATATAATATGATAGAACCTTTTGAGTAGCTGATATTATCAAACATATCATCTCTGTTTTTATAATGAAAACGAGCTAAAGGCGGACTTATTCCATCTTTGGATGAACGCAAACAGTTTTGTAGTTTTTCATAACGAGATCGGTCTTCTGCATCTTGTCCTGCATCATGACCATGCCAAAGTACTTCTCCAAAAGTGGCAAACGATTCGTTCATGGTCAAGTTCGACCAGGATTCAGCGGTTACATAATCTCCAAACCATTGGTGAAAAAGTTCATGTGCAACAGTACTTTCCTGATTATCATCCAATAATTCCCTTTCAGTTTTCTGTACATATTCCCCGTGTAAAGTGGCAGAAGTATTTTCCATTGCACCCGAGAAATAATCTCTGCAAACAATTTGTGCGTATTTTGCCCAAGGATATTCTACGTCTAACATTTTGCTATAGAAGTTCATCATATCTGGAGTTTTTCCGAAGATCTGTTTGGCGTAAGGCGCATATTTTGGCTCCAGATAATAATTTACTTCTTTACCATTATAAGAGTCTTTGTAGATTTTGAAATCTCCAACAGCCATCATAAATAAGTACGGAGCGTTGGGTTGTTCCATTTTCCAGATATCCGTTCTGGTTCCGTTTTTATTGTCTTTTTGCGAAGCCAATTTACCGTTAGATAAAGTCGTGTATTTAGATTGGACTGTCATTGCAATCTCAGATGTTGTTTTCTGGTTCGGTTTGTCAATCGTAGGAAACCAGCACGAAGAAGCTTCAGTTTCGCCTTGCGTCCAGATTTGTACCGGTTTATCGCCTTTTCCGTCAGGATTTACAAAATACAATCCTTTTGAATCCGTGATAGATTCACCGCCTTTTGTTTTTAGTTCCTCTGGTTTTGCGGTATAATTAATGAAAAGTGTATACTTTTCTGTGCTTTTGTATTTTCTGTTTAAAGTGATAAAAAGCTGTTCGTTATCATACGTATATTTTAACGGAATAGTTTTTTTTCCATCGATAATAGCAATTTCTTTAAAGTCCATTCCTTTGGCGTCTAAAGTAAGAGAATCGGTTTCGTAAAAGTGAGGTTTTAGCGTCAGCCACTCTTTTCCGTACAAATAGCGTTTGCCATAATCAAAAGAGACTTCTAGTTTGGTGTGAACTAAATCATTCACTTTTAATGCCGTAACTCTATAAATAGATAATGGATCTTTGATTTGGTCTGCACTTTGAGCCATTGTTTTTTGACCTATCAGGCAGATAAGGCTAAAAAAGGAATATTTTATAAATAGCTTGTTCATTTTATTTTTTTGTAAAGTTTATTTTTTCGGTAAGTGTATTTTTTAAACACATAGCTATATGTGATTTATTTTGAGTGAAACATCTTTTTAAAATGCTATAAACTATGTTTCTATGCGTTTAAATAGTATGCTCAACAGCGCTTAAAGTTTTTCGATAATTCGTACTTCACCATCTTTTTCATCCGCAGTTAAAATATCTGATGGTTGTTTCGTGTAAACCAATAAACTCCATTGAACAATTTTATTGTCCGGATATAATTTAGCCTGATTTTGGAGCCATTCTTTTGCTTTTTGTGCTGACGAAGTTTTCTCGATCGCCCAGGCAGAAACCAATTGATTTGCCGGTAAAAAATTCAATACAGTGTTGTCTAGTTTTGGCTCAAAAGAAACAATTTTTTGTAATGATTCCGTTGCCTTGTTATTATTACCAAGACTTGTATAACAGAGATAATCCATCCAGTTTTCCATTCTTTCGTCGATATCCTGCTCATATGGTTTTCCTACCCCTAAGTTTTGAGGCCACAACTTCGCATCAGCAATAAATTGCAAAGCTTTTTTGTATTGCTTGTTTTTCATTTCTGCCAAAGCCTGCATTAATTTCGCTTCATGATATAATTGTCTTCCTGCTGTGGCTCCTTCAAATGGGAGAATTTCCAGTTTGGTAAGGAAAGCATCTGCAGCAGCATATTTTTTATTCAATAACAATGTTTTAGCATACAACATTCCCAGTAAATAATTCTCTTTATGTTTTTTGTAAAATGGTTCCGTAACAGCCAATGCTTTATCATATTGTTTTTGGATAATATAATGTTCTGCCAATAATTTATAATACCTCCAACCTTGATTGTCTAGTTTAATGGCTTGCTGAAGACTGGAAATTACCAATTGAGAATCATCTTTGAACAAGGAAGCTTTCGCAGCATAAAATGCAGGATCGTTTGGCTGATTAGCGCATTGTAAAAACAAATCTTTCGCCTTTACAATATTATTACGATTCCATTCGATCAATCCCAGATGGTATTTTAATTGCCATTGCTTATTTTTTGTAATTAAGTCTTCAAGAATAACAGCCGTTTCTCCTCGGAAAGGAAAACTAATTCCGGGTTGAATTTTGCTCAAATCAACTGCTTTATTTTCCAGAAATGCTTTCCAATATATGATTTCAGGATTTGGAGCTGCAAGAGAAAAAACTTTTAAAGCTTCCTCTTTACGTCCTAATTGCTCGTACCAAATTCCTAATTCAAGATAGGTTTGTTCCGGCATTTCATTTTTTATTAAAGAAGCGAAATGTTCTTTTGATGCATCTGATTTGTCCCAAAGAAACTTTTCAAAACCAACAAAATGATTTAGAGGATCAACAGTATTAATCTTATTTAGAGTTTCGGTTGCTTTTGATGTGTTATTTTGCAGGCGATAGATTACGGCTAATAATTGCAAACTTTCTAAATTATATTGATTGCTCAACAGACTTTTCTCCGCATATTCAAGAGCTTTTGTCTGATCATTTTCACTAAAATAAATTTTACTTAAAGCCGTAAAAGCCGGACTGCGAAATTCAACACTTGAGGCAGCAATATCAAAACCATCTTTTGCATCGATGCTGTTTCCTAAATGTAAATTTGCAAGACCATAATAATAATTGGCGGCAGGATCGTAAGTATTTATTGCCAAAGCTTTGCTTGCCGAAACAACTGCTTCTTTATATTGCAATTTGCGAATTTGTAAAGAGGCAAGATCTGACAGAGCAGGAGCATAGTTTGAATCTTTTTTAAGACATTCGTTTAACTTTTCTTCTGCTTTTATATAGTCTTTAAAGGCAATATAATTTTTTCCCTGAAGGTATAATCCATAAACCGAATTGTTGTCAAAATCTTTAGGGATTTCTACCGGACGATTCAGGTTTCCATCTTCGGGAGCTGAATTCCAAACCAGTTTATTTTCGCCAAGTGTTAATCTTAATTTATTCTCGTCAACCGTAACCTGAATCGAATCTTTGAATAATTGCAGGGTATTAACCGAAATATCTTTAGAATAAATTTTCTTTCCGTCATCAAAAATTTCCAGTTTTTCATTTAGTTTCTGAAGTGGAGAAAAATAAATTTTCAACCAGCCATTTTCATTTTTTACGTTTACGGCACCATAATTATTGGCTTTTACAAAACCCTTAGTTTGTTTTACCGGAAACCAATATTCAGTCCAGGAATCCGTTTGATAAGGGGCGAAAGAGCGTTGTTTGAATGGGGTGTAAATGCTGTTTTCGCTCGCCTGATTGAACAATCTTCCGCTTTGTACTTCTACATATTGACCATCAGTATCAGTTAATAATTTTTCCCAAATCATGCCTTGTTGTGACAATCCCCAGATCCATATTTTTTTACCGGGTTTGTCATCGTGATTGCCATATCGTCCCATCCCAAAATCTTCGTCGTGATAATATCCGCCAAAGAAATCATCATACTTAGCAAATACGTGATAGGATTTGTAACCGCCAAAATCATTGTTTTTATAAAATGACAAATCTTTGCCATTTTCTTTATCAATTGGCCAAGGCTTATGCTCGCCGTTATGACCAATATAACTTTGACCTGGATAAATAAATTGTAAATCGTTTGAAGCTTTAATTCCTGTGTTCATCCAGGTATAATAAGGCTGTTCTGCTTCTGTTGAGTTGAACCAAAATGAATTTGTAGTAAAATAAGCTTTGTCTTTTGGTAAATTGATGTCTAGTTTCCACGAAGTTCGGGTCAATAAATCTAACACTCCAATCACGCAACTTACACTTCCGTCTTCTCTGGTGATGGTGGTATAATCTACCGGAGTAGCGCAATTAGGCGTGTGTCCAATAATACCATAATTGCCTTCAACACCACCGCTTGTCCACGGACCTCGCATTGCGATATCCCTAAATTTGATGACATGATTGTTGTAGACAAAATCTTTTCCGGTAGACTTTTCTATCGCCGACCAGACTTTTCCACCAATTTCAGGAAGAATCGTTAATTTGATATAATCGTTTTCTAATTCGATTACTTTCCATTCCTTCTGAACCGGTTTATCTGTAAAACCATCAAAACGGAAATACGGATAGGTTTTGGTATCTGGTTTAGGAATTGGATCCGGATCTGAAAATGGATAGGTGGTGAATACTTTTTTGTATTCCTTTATGGTTGGTTTATTTTGTGCGTTGACAAACAGGCTTCCAAAGAGCAAAATGGATATAAATGGTTTTAGTTTCATATGGAGCTATTTTTGGTTTTTTAGATAGTATGAAGTCCCAGCGGGACGTTATATTTATAGAAATAAAAATTTATTTCAGTTAAACCCCCATCGGGGGTGACATATTTTTGGCAATTATAATAAAAGCCTATATATCGCTGCGCTGGAGCTTTTGACTCAACCGTATAAATTTGGCTATAAATATTACGCTCCGCCGGAGCTAATAAAAAAAATAATTTGTGCTAATTAGCGGAATTTGTGTTATTAAATTCCACTAATGATTTATTATTAATATGAATCAAGATTTGAAATGTGCCTTTAGGTACTAAATTTTGGTAGAAAAAATGAATTGAGATAAATTTAGCGTGCCGTAGGTACGAAATGATTATCGTTTTGTCGCGTACCTACGACACGCCTACGTATTCGAATCGAATTTTTTCTACCAACATTTAGTGCCTAACGGCACAAAAAATATACATTCAATTCTTCATTACTTAACAATCAATAACCACCCTTTTCCTTTTGTTACCGGTATTTCGTCCGTTGCAGTAAATGTTTGAGCAGGTTGGAACTTTGTAATTTCAGGAGCTATGATTGTTGCTTTTGCAGGATTGATACCTAGTTTTTTCCAATCGATATTCAGTTTTACTTTTACATCAGTATCTGCCCAGCTTGCAATAGAAATTAAAGCCGTTCCGTTCTTTCTGTAAACTGTTGCTAATACTTTATCATTAGAAGTTTTTACAGGACAATTTTCACTCCAATAACCAATCATTTCAGAACCTTTGATTCCAAAAGTGTCCCATAATTTCCAGATGGCTCTTGGATCTGCGTTACCGCTCCATGGTAATCTGTTTGTCATTCCGTAAACCATTCCTCTCCAGGGATTTCCTCCGTCTTGCAGCATTTCGCCCATTAACCCAAACGGGATTCCGCTTACTTCCGTTAAGAAAAAGTCAGGTTGGCCTTTTTCATAATCAAAATATTCTCCAAACCATAGTTTATTTACATAAGGAAAGTGTTCCATATATAAATTGGCACTATTATTAAATCCGTCACTTTTGTTGTACTGATTTGCACTGTGTAAATCGATAATTCCCGGATGTCCGTCTTTTGTTAATACTCTTTTTACACGTTTCATTGTGATCCTGTCAAAAGCAACATCATCAAGATAAATACCGTCAATACCAACGTTTTGAGTCAGCCAGTTCATTCCTTCAACATAATAATTGTGCCAACGGTTCATACCGCTATTTACGATTGCTGCATCTTTTATTTCGGGAACAAACCAGGCTGCGATATAATCATCGCCAACATGTTCCTGTAACCATGAGAATCCGCCGCCTTTTCCAGGAGAATAAATTTCATGACCTAAACTTCTTAAAGCAAAAGTTTCATAAGCTTTATTAGAAACTTCTCTAACGGTATTGTAAATCTTAACTTTTAATCCTTTTTCATGTGCTTCATCGATATAACTTTTCATCTTTTTAAATTCAATAAAAGGATAATTAATATAAGGATTAATCGCGTTTGCATGGTGTATATTGATTACGGTTGCACCAGTTTGAGCAATAGAATCGATTGGGCTGTATTTGTGATAGAATTTAGTATCCCATTGAAAATCTGTGTTTATAGTATGGAATGGTGTAATTAGCAATGTAAAGTTGTAATACAAAATATCTCCTTTTTTCATGCTTCGGGCTCCACTATACGCATTTACCAAAACTGATTTTTGGTTGGGTGTAATCGTGATTCCGCCTTTGTTATCGTTACCCCAGGAAGTTGGTAATAATAAAGGTTTTTGCAAATAGAAATTGGTGTTTAACGGACGGCTGTATTTTTCGTCTCTTAAAGAAAATTGCAATCCTGAGTTTACATTTCCAATCCATGCACCATCTTGATTCTTGTGTGCTACATCCCATTTCCAGTCAAAAGCTGCAGGACGATCGCCTCCTTTTTGACCTAGTCCCATCATGTATTTTGCAGAGGAAGGCTGAAATGGCATTTGAAAATTAATATCATTAAAAGCTGCATCTTCAAGAGCTGTAATTTTTACTGTATAATGTAAAAAACCATCAAATTCAATTGAAGCATTTACATCCATTTGAAGTGATTGAGAGGTAGAAGTACTTTCCCACGAAACAGTTCCTGCTTCTTTTTTAGTGAATTTGATTCCTGTATTTTTCCATTTTAAAGTTTCTTTTCCTGCAGCATCTATAAAATGAAATACTATTGGCGCACTCAAAATATCATTTGCTTTTGTACTTGTAGTAGTCATTTCAGGAGTAAAGAAAGTTTGAATCTGGGTTGGAAAACCATTCGTTCCTAAAATCAATTTTCTGCCTAATAAAGATATTTCGCTATCTTTTACGATTAATGGGGTATAAGGTGCAATTACTGTATTTTCCTGGGCTAAAGTTGAGTTTAACCATTTAAGGCGTGTCATTTTTTCCGGAGAATCGATTCCTCCGTTTTTAGTAACCTCATTTTTTACAGTTATCTTAAGTGTAATTGCGGTAGATTTTCCATCAGCGGTAACGGTCGCTTTTCCTGTATAATTTCCTGCAGCAGCAGTTTGGGGAACATCGATTCCGCACCACAATGCCTGTACTTTTCCTTTTGAAACGGCAACGTTTGCAGCAAAAAGATTTCCATCATATTTTACTCCATCTGTATTAATACAATTGATATTTTTTGATGAAATGGTTTCTCCGTTACTACTTTTTAAATCCGAAAAAGTAACTTTTACATCTTTTAAATCCTGCAAAGCATAAACACCTAATTGAAATGCCAGATATTCGCCTTTTAATGCCGTATCTGAAAAAGTGCTTTGAACTCCTTTTTGAATCCATCTTTGTGGTAAATCATTTTTCATTCGGATAGAAAACAATCTGTCTTCCGGAAAAACAAGAAATGTGTTGCTGCTGTTTTTAGCAATAAGATCTTTAGTTTCAGCCGCAGTTGCAATTACTTCCATAGGATAAAAACTATTGAAAGCATTTATACTCTGAATTTCTGTAACGGTACAATTATCAGCTGCATTTGATTTTATTTTAGACAACCATTGTGCATCTGCTTTATTTTCTGGTTTGGCATAAACTCCTTTAGGATAATTAGCATCACCTTCGTCAATATAGGGCATATAATACACGTAATAAGTTCCTTTTCCTGAAACAGGTTCAAAGAAAATCGTTCCGTTTTCTCGATTGATATTCTCTGTTTTTGTATTAAGGATTTCTTTACCTGTAGCATCCTGAACAATAATTTTTTTGAGTTCCGGATTTTCATCCCTTCTGCGCCATTCGATTGTAGTTTTGGCAACATTTCCTGTACCGGAAAATGCGACTACAACACGATGATTTCCTAACATATTAGGATTCCAGCTGTCATTGCCATCCGTGTATTTGATTTGTGCAGCCAATGGAATACTGACAATGCAAAGGCACATAATCAAAAGTCTACTTAAAATTGGCGTGTTTTTTAGATTTGCTTTCATTTTATATAATGTTCAAGTTAAGTGTATGCTTATTTTTAAAAAATTTAGTAAACGGCTTTCCATCCATTTTTTTTCCAATAGGCGATAATAGGTTTGTATGGACCGTATTTATGTTGCTCTTCAGAAAAATTATCATTAAAAGGGCTGTGTGCATAATCAATTGGTTTACCCATTTTATTAGGATAGTCAAATGTTTTGGGATTTGGCCTTGAGTGTATCGCATCATCATTTACATAAGCAGCAATATCAAGTGCTTCAATATCTGTAAGGTATGGTTTTCCTGGTGTTACTTTATCATAAGGCATATTGCTTTTCAGCCACTGTGCCTGTTTGATTACTCTGTGCATGCTCGAACCCGGCTGGTATCCATATTCGCCCCAAAGCGGAGGATAAGTATAGCCTGATTTGTCAGCATTATATTGTCCTTCGCCATTATTTCCGTGGCAGCGGGCACAATTTTCAACAAACAAAGCTTTTCCTCTTTCGGGACTTGCGGCTACATCAGGAAATTCTATTTCTAAGTTTTTAGCCCCTTTAAAATCACCATCTTTTGGAACAAATTTGCTGATCCATTTAAAATAAGATAAAAAAGCGACCATTTCTTTTCCGTCAAGCGGAAGTGGTTTTCCGGAGTGCGGACGCATAATGCAATTGTTAACGCGTTCTGCAAGTGTGAGAACCTTATTTTCACGTCCGCGATATTGCGGATAATTATCGTGAGACGACATTAAATTGAAAGCATAGGGTTTTGTACCCGCATCCTGATGACAATTGGTACAATTCATTTTATTGCCTAAATATTTTCCTTTTATGCCATTTGGACCAATATAATAAGCTGTTTTTAGCATCAATTCTTTTCCGTAACGTACTGATTCTCCAAATTCGTCATTCGAAATTTTCGATGTATCAATAGTGATATACGAATCATCATCGGCAGTTTTTGCCGCCAATGTTTGTGAATTTGAAGTATGGCAGGAATTGAAAACAACAATTGGCAATGCTGAAAATAGACCAATAAGAATTATTTTTTTCATGTTTACTATTTTTAATCTATGTTGTATCCTAAGAGGTTTTCAAAACCTGTTAGGTATTTTTTTATATTGTTATACCCACAATTTTTTGAAACGTAAAAGGTATTTATGCAAATCAAAAGTAAAATGTGCCTTTAGGTACGCAATACCTATCATTTTGTTGTGTACCTGCGGCACGCTTAAAATTATTCAATTCATATTTTCTACCAACACTTAGTGCCTAACGGCACATATTTATCTAATTGAAAAGAAATGGTTTCATCTTTTCTTCCGGAATAAACTCTACGCGATATGGCGGAATTTCAGATTCTAAGGCCCAGATTAAAACACCTTGTTTATTAGTCAAAACAGTAATATGTCGTTTTGAACAACAAACTAAAATGGTTTCTTTGTCAATCATATAAGCACTTCCCATTCTGTCATTGTAAATATCTTTTGGTAGTTTTATCTGGAAATCGAGCTTTACTGATTTTTCTTTTTCATCTACTTTTAAGGCAAAGACAGAGGATTGTTTTTTATCGACGCCATTATCAAAAAACAGCAAACTTCCTTCGGGATCTATGTGTGCGGCATGTGCCTGAGAAAAATTACTATCGTCAGACATTTTCATATTTCCTCCTTTACCTAATTTCCAAAGAACTTTTCCGGTTTTAGAATCGACTTTCCAAATTTGACCGTTGTTATAAAAAGAGATCAGAAAATTTCCGTCTTTATCATAATTCAGGCTGTTCGCATGCGTCCAGTCCTTTTTTGTTTTTAGTAAATTTTTATCTTTCATTGGATCTAAATCATCAAAAACGCTCCATTTCCAGAGTTGTTTTCCTTTTTTATCCAAAATTAAAATTCCGTCGCCGTTGATCGTATCGTTCTTTTTTCCTCCAATAGAACTTAAATCCATTATCTTTTGATCTACGGTTATCGTAACAATTTCGTTAGCTGATTTTTTTATGATTTCATGATGAATCACTTGTTTAAAATCACCTTGTCCTTTTTTAATATGGGTTAACGTATCACCTTGCAAATTGATTTCAAGAATCTCGCTTCCGTAACTTGTTGGTTCATCATTTTTTCCTAAAATGGCAATAATGCTTTGCTCTTTTGTAAAATGAGTAACTTTAAATCCTGTTCCTTCGACAGTATGGTACCATCTTAAATTTCCTTTATAATCTACAATGTAAGCAACTCCCGGAGTTTCTCTTTTCGCCAAAAGCATAAAGCCTTTTTTGAAATTCTCAGGTAATAATTTGGGTTTAGGGCAATTTGCCTTGAATTGTTTTTGCAACCATTCTGGTAATTTTCGAGACTTAAAAGTGTATACTTTACTTGTATTTTTCTCTTGGTTCTCGATAGTAATCAATTGATAACTATAATTTGTTTCCGGTCTAATATTACAAAGTACCAAAGAGTGGAAGAGACCTGTTTTTGAAACCGGACTTGTTATCTTATTTTTTATTCCTTCTTGATCAGACCAATATTCTGCAAATACCTGAACATTGTCATTCGTAGTAACATCAATCTGAATCTTCAATTCGTTGTTGCTATGAGTTCCAATCGTAATATTTTTGATAAGATTGCCCTGATTCTTAGAACAGCTTACAAATGCAAGCAGTACCAAAATAAAACTCCACTTTATTATAAATTTTTTGATCATCTGAAAGGCATCTTTATGAAAAAGAAAAGTACTTTTTTTTATAAATAATCAAGAATAGACAGCTTTAAAAGTCTGCCTATTCCTGATTGGACTTTTTTTATTGTCTGTCGGCGTTACTTAATTTAGGATTAAGATCGACCTGACTTTGCGGATAAGTATAATACTTATTTTGCGGCATTTTGACTTGTGCTGCTTCACCCACTCTTAGGTGATACGCATTGACAAGAACATCATATTTGTTCATTCTGATTAAATCCTGACGGCGTTTTCCTTCAAAGAAAAATTCCCATCCTCTTTCTTGTAAAATAGCATCTCTTAATGATGATTGCGTGTAATCTGATAGAACTAAAAGTTTAGCATGTGATCTTGCTTTTACTTTATTGATAAGATCTATCGCTTCTGTTGTTGGTCCGCTAATTTCGTTCAAAGCTTCGGCTCTGCTTAATAATACATCAGCATAACGCAATATGTTTACACTATGACCATCATAATAAGTAGTAGTTTCATCATCTGCGTATTTTCTGGTTGATACATCCGGCATATAAAGTTCGCCTTTTGGTGGTTGAGCGCCTAACGTAGGTGCTTGTTTGTGCAGTAAACCATCGCTGCCCATAAACTCAGGAAAAAAGCATTCTTTTCTTTCGTCTTCATTACCAAACGTGTTGAAGAAATCCCAGTTTACAGTATAATATTGCCATCTGTTTTGAACAACCGGATGATCCGTTGGCCCAAAGTGATTCAACAATTCCGTTCCGTTTGTATTGGCATCACTCAATGAAGAAAATATGTTTTCGCTGCACCATTTATTACTTTCTTTAAACAAACCTAAATAAGTAGGGAAAAGGCTGTACTCGTTTAGATTCATTACTTGTTGTGTCAAAGTAGCTACTTTAGGCCAATCATGACTGCGCAGATATAGTTTTGCCAATAAGGTAAGAGATGCACCTTTTGTAGCGCGTCCTACATCATTAGTTCCATAAATAGCATTTTCTTTGTAGTTAACAGGTAATACATCGGCAGCTTCAGTCAATTCTTTTATAATAAAAGTATCAATTTCTTCTACAGATGTTGGAGGTGTTTGATCTAAATAATTAGGATTTCCCAAATTAGCTTCGGTGATTAGAATTACCGGACCCCATGCATCCGTTAAATCCATATAAGCTGATGCTCTTAAGAACTTTGCTTCGGCTATAAATTGAGCTTTTTCGGCGGCTGTAATTCCACTCATTTTTGTAATGTTGAAGATCGCAAAGTTGGCATTGGCAATCAACTTATACATTGATTTCCAATCTTCCAGAAGTAAGCCGTTTGTCGAACTCCATGTACCTAAAGACAATTGTCCCGGATCTCCACCAAATTGACAATGTCCTAAATCTGTTGCAATATCTGTCAAAGCGAAGTGTCTTGTAGCCCAATACGAAAAGTTATCTCCCACAGATGGTCCTTTTAATCTGCCATAAATAGAATTGATCGACGCAATGGCATCTGATTTAGTTTGAAAACCATTGGTATTGGTCAAATTACTATACACCGTAGGCTCAAGATCCTGATTGCACGAAAATTGTGCACCGGCGGTAAGTAAAAGCAATAGTATTGTATATTTTTTCATTTTAATAAATTTAATGTTACTAAAAAAGCTTTTTAGACTAGTGAATTGCGACTTTTATTCCTAAAATAAACGTTCTTGAAGCCGGGAATGAGTTAAAATCGATTCCTCCGCCTAAGTTTTGTTTTGTAATATCAGTAGCAGAAAAATGCCCATTTACCTCAGGATCATTTCCAGAATACTTAGTAATCGTTAGTAAATTCTGACCTATAGCATACAATCTTATACTATCTATAAACTTCGCTTGTTTTAGTACACTTTCCGGAATAGAATATCCAATAGAAACATTTTTCAGACGGATATAAGAAGCATCTTCAACAAATTTTGAATTCACATAACTTCCGTATTTACTTTTGTAGTAACCATCTCTCGGAATGTCTGTGTTTTCATTTGTACCGGCAACCCAACGATTCAAAGCATCTGTACTTGTAGAGGATTCACCTACCATTTTAGTCATATTATAAACAGAATAATCGAAAGCTCCCTGAAAGAAAATATTCAAATCAAAGTTTCCAAATCTAAAATCATTGTTTAATCCGGCAGTGTAATGTGGCGTAGAATTTCCCAAATATGTTCTGTCATCCGCATTTATAACTCCGTCGCCATTAACATCTACATATTTTGGATCTCCAGCTACAGAAAGAGGCTGAGCGGCATAAGTTTCTCCGGTTTTGATTACTCCCGCATATTTATAGCCGTATAGTTCACCCATTTCTTTTCCGGGTACCAATCTTGTAAATTCCTGACCGGAAACAGTACCGCTTGGGTTAGAAGTATTGGCACTAATAATTTTAACATTGTCAGCAAGCGATATAATTTCCTGCTTATTATAGGCAACATTTAAGGATGTTGTCCAGGTAAATTTATCATTTCTGAAATTTGTACTGCTAATACCCAATTCGATTCCTCGGTTTTGTATTGTTCCTGAGTTGACTCTTTGAACATCAAATCCCCACCATCCTCCAACAGGAACATTTAAAAGGGCATCAGTCGTTCTTTTTTCGTAAACATCTATTGTTGCGGTAAGTTTGTCGTTGAAGAATCCCATATCCAGACCAAAGTTGGTTTGAGCAGTTTGTTCCCATTTCAAATCCGGGTTTGCCAGGTTATTTGGTTCTGTACCACCAACAAAATTGCCCGGACCAATTGTTACTCCCCAAGAGGTTAGTCTGTTCATATAAGCATAATCTCCAATACCGTCATTTCCTGTAATACCATAACTGGCTCTTAACTTAAGCTCAGAGAAAGTATTTAATTTTTGAATAAACGATTCATTTGTCATTTTCCAGGCAATGGCTCCTGAAGGGAAAATTCCGAATTTATTGTTTGGACCAAAACGGGAAGATCCATCTTTTCTAATCGTAAACGAAAGTAAATACTTATCATCAAAAGCATAATTTAATCTACTAAAGTATGAAGTAAGTTTAGTCTCTGTTTTTTCAGTTTCAGGTTTCAAATAAACCGCTGCACCCTGAAGGTTATAGTACGTCAACAAATCGTTAGAAAAACCGGAACCCGAAGCTTTCATTCGCTCATAAGTATCTTTTTGGTTTGATGTTCCTATCATTGCAGAGAAAGAATGTTGCTCTTTTATATTGAATTTATAGGTTAAATATTGTTCAGTACTCCATCTAAAATAGGTTTTGTTCTCCTCAGATCCGGTTCCGTTTAGAGCAGCTCCGGCAACCAGTGTTCTGGGAGTATATTTTCCCTGAATGTTTTCCTGCCATTCAGCACCTGCTCCAAAATGATACGTTAGACCTTTAATGATTTCGTAATCCAAAAACATATTTCCGTTCACCAATCTGTTGATAGTATGATCTGTTGGTTCCAATAAAAGTGCTAATGCATTGTCTTTTCCCTGATATTTATAGTACGATCCGTCGGCATTATAAATAGGAAGATTAGGAGCAGCAGTTTGGATAGAATACATTGGAGATAAAATATTGTCCCCAAAGTCACTATTATGACCTTCACTTGAAGCGCCATATACATTGACCCCCATATTTAATTTTTCGTTAAATCTTTTCTCGCTACCCATTCTCACAGTATATCGGGTAAAATCTGTATTCTCTAAAGCACCTGTTTGTTTTAAATAATTTCCGGAAAGAAAAAATTTAGAAGTTTTATCGCTTCCGCTAAAAGTAATCGTTCTGTTGATTACTTCTCCCGGACGGGTTGCCGCCTTAAACCAGTTGGTATTTGCAACAGGAAAACTTGATGGAAAAACCGGAGGTCTGCCGTTTTCAACTGCAATTGCATTCTGGATATCGGCATATTGTTGTCCGTTTAATAAAGAGGGTTCCTTGATTATACTCTGAAAACCATCTGAAATTTCCGCTTCAACCTGCATTTTACCTGATTTTCCTTTTTTAGTTGTAATTAAAATTACCCCATTTCCACCTCGTGCACCATAAATAGCGGTAGACGAAGCATCTTTTAAGATCTGGATGTTTTCAATATCATTTGGACTAATTTGTGCACCTGTACTTGTAATAAATCCGTCAACAACATACAATGGCGCATTAGAAGTATTCAGTGAGTTTCCTCCTCTAATCACAATCGACGGGCTGCTTCCCGGAGCATAACTGTTTTGTTGTACCTGAACTCCAGAGGCACGACCTTGCAAAGCCTGACCAACATTAGAAATTGTTCCGCCTAAGTTTAAATTGTCTTTACCAATAGAACTTACAGAACCTGTTAAATCTTTTTTCTTTGCTTTACCGTAACCTACGACAACTTCTTCTAATTTTTGTCCCACTTCTTTTAGTACAACTTTTAGAGGAGCGCTTCCAATGGTTACTTCCTGATCTTCCATACCAATGTATGTTACGATCAGTTTAGTCACATTATCAGCAACCGTAATGGCAAAGCTTCCGTCAACATCTGTTTGCACACCATTGGCGCTGCCTTTTACAATAACGTTTGCACCGGCAATAGGTAATCCGTTTTGATCCGTTACTTTTCCTTTTACGGTTTTTTCAAAAAATATCGAAGTACTGTTTTTGTATGATGTATTTATTGATGTAGCCGCTGAAGCTTGAAATGTAAAAGCTAATAAGGAAAGAAGTGTGAGTTTGATTTCTTTACCAGCCAGATTGTTAATCCGAAAATCTCTAGGTTTTTTTTGGGTTAATAATTTCATACTTTAAATGGTTTTGGTTAATGATTAATTTGTTCTTTTTGTTTGTAAGTTTTAGATTTCTTTTTTTACTGGAAAATTCATTTTGTGTGTTATTTGGTTTTTAATAAAATTGTTCCTTCTTATAAAATTGCGACTTCGTTTTCTGAATCTAATTGTTGGTTATTTTTTCTGTTTTTATTTGTTTTCGAAGTGCAAAATCCTCCTTAAAAATTTCTTAATTAACTTAGTTTTAAGATTAATACCTGACGAAACTATCGATTATATTTTTATTAAACAAGAAAAAACAATAAAAATGTGCTCGAACACACAAAATTAATGTTCTCGAGCACATAAAATTATGTAAAACGTTTTTTTTGACTTAAAATCGTACGATTCGTTTAGAATATTTTAGAAATAAAAGACCTTCTGGATTTGAGGTTTTTTTATGCTAAATTGTTATTTGGTTTTATTGTAATTGAATTTTATGTAAAACATTATGAATTTCGCAACTATAGAATTGAATGATTCATAATTAAAAGGTTTTTCTTATAGGTTTATTTGGCAGTAAAATGACCTTTATCAGATTTTATTAAAGGGATTGTTAAGCTTAATTTTCATTAATACGAAACCTCCTAAAAATTGACCAGAAAAAGGATGGTTTTTTAGATGATATTCAGAATTTTGAAAATTAAATAATCATAAAAATTAAGATTAAAAAAGAAGGGTAAAGGGTAAGTCATTTTAGGAGAGAAAGGATCCCAAAATTCTAAATTTAATTTGGGGGATATGAAGTAAATTAATAACCGGTTTTTTGTTTTTATTTCGCTTTTTAAAAAAAAGGTATTTAAAAATCTCATTGTTGATTATCAAAGAAATAGACAAAAAAAGGGAAAGGATACTTATTCAAGTATCCTTTCCCTGCTTGTGTGCCCAGCATGGGCGATAACTCTAGGGTGTAAGTCCCGAACACACCTTTACAGTGGGAAGTGTTAGCTGAATGCAAGGGTGTCCATCG
>NZ_JBNNFM010000037.1:0-44758 GCF_050267765.1 Flavobacterium sp. NPDC079362
TGCATAATCATTGATTTTAGTACTTAAATATAAGAAAAATCAATGTGTAAAACAAAAAAAAACTGCCCGAAATTACTTTTCGGACAGCCTCTTTTGCTTTTTATAATTACGTACTTTTCCCTGCCTTTCCTGTTATGGCAACAGGTGGCACAAGTATATTAAATATTCAGGAATCTATATCTTCAGGGGCTAAAGCAATTGTTTTTTCGCCACCTTCCAATAAATATTTATTCAAAATAATGATGGATAAATGTAGAAAAAGTGTCAAGTATTTCTAAGAAAAAAGTCAATTGAAATCCATTCTTAGATTAGAATTTGATTAGTAATGTCAAAATTAAATTATTAAATTTGAAAGTGACAATAAAACAAACAATTAAAAAACAGTATATGGATTTGAATAATAAAGCAATACTGGAAATGGCAAATAAAGCGCTTACTGCAGGAAATAATGAGGGCTTTTTGTCTTTTTGCACTGACGACACGCATTGGACTTTTGTAGGTGATAAAACCCTGAAAGGAAAGGAAGCTGTTAGAGAGTATATGGCAAAAGAATATTTAGAGCCCCCACAATTCATAGTCGAAAATTTAATAGCTGAAAATGATTTCGTTACGGCAGTCGGCAAAATCTCCCTGAAAGACGAAAACGGAAATGAGACTCACTATTCATATTGCGATGTCTGGCATTTTCGAGAAGGCAAAATGTCTGAATTAAAAGCTTTTGTAATATCGATATAGAGAAGAACGAAAGTAATAGAGATACGATTTTTATTTACCGTAGATTTCATTAAATTTATATAAAAAAATGCAGACAATATTAGGGGCAAACGGAATAATTGGAGAAGAACTGGCTAAAGTATTACGCCTTAACTATACCAATAAAATAAAGCTCGTTGGACGAAACCCAAAGAAAGTTCATGAAGAAGATATTTTATTCAAATGTGATTTGCTGGATCCGCAAAGTGTAAACGCTGCGCTGGCAGATACTGATATTGCTTACCTTACTGTAGGCCTGCCATATGAGTCTGAATTATGGCTCAGGCAATGGCCTGTTATAATGACCAATGTAATTTTGGGCTGTAAAGAACATGGATGTAAACTTGTTTATTTTGACAATACCTACGCTTATCCGCAAGGGAGTAAAATTCAAAACGAAAACACTCCTTTGGAACCTGGCGGTAAAAAAGGAATGGCAAAAAAAATAGCTGCTGAATTGTTATTAGATGCTATTGAGAAAAAGGAAATTAACGCTGTTATTTGTCGGGCACCTGAATTTTATGGACCGGGCAAAACTAAGGGAATTACAAATGATCTTGTATTTGGAAATTTGCAAAAGCATAAAAAACCAAAATTTTTGCTGAATGACAATGTAAAGAGAACCTTAATTTTTACTCCTGATGCCAGTAGGGCAATGGCCCAAATTGGTAATACGGATAATGCTTATTCACAGACATGGCATTTACCATGTGATGATGACCGATTAACATTCAAAGAATTTATGGAAGAAATATCCAAACAATTAGGACGAAAAATCAGTTACGGTAAATTAGGCGCATTCATTTTAAAAATTGCAGCGGTTTTCAATCCTTTCGTCAAAGAAACTTTGGAATTATTGCCACGATATGCGATTGACAATATTTTTGATTCCTCTAAATTTAAAAAACGATTTCCTGACTTCAGGGTAACAACCTACCAAGAGGGTATTAAAATTATTTTGAAAGATTATAAAATCGAATAAAGCTAATTATCATTTATGCTTTAGTTTCTGAGTTGAAAAAGATAGATTTTTATATAATACAATAGTTTTCGAGTTTTGGTTTTGAACATCCACAATCTTTCAGCAAACTATTTAAAATAAAAACCAATCAGTCTCCGTTGGAGTTTCGACAGTCCTTTAACTAATTTGTATACAGAATGAATATTTTGAATATTTAAGATAATGGAAGATATAGTGGATTGAAAATATAAAAAAGCCCATTTCGTTAAGAAATGGGCTTTTCTGTTCATGATTAAAACATTAAAGTTGCCTTTCAGATTCATCTACTGGGAATTGTGTAACATCCTGCTGAAATTAAATATTTCTTAAACTCAACTCATTTGTATCTTTAATAGGATATTAAAACTATTTATATAATCAAAAAAAAAAATGAGTTATGGCAGAAATTAAAATTGAGAAAAAGAAGCCAGTATGGCCATGGATTGTAGCAGTCCTGTTGATCGCAGCACTTATATACTACATCTTTTTGAAAGATAACGTGACGCAAAGTGATAACAGTGTAGAAATTGAAAATACTACAAGTACAGACAATACGACAAATTAACTAGAAGAAATGCAGCGATGAAAACAGCTTTTTCTTCACGAAATAAACTTTGTTATAGTTATCCTCTACATTTTTTTGACATTGGTTTATAAAGGTATTTCGTGAATTTGTTTTCCATGATAAAACAAGGTAGACTTAAAAAGTAAAAGTATCCTGCAGCCAGACTAGCGAAAAATAATTTTTAATACTAAAAAAATATTTATGGAAAATAAAGATAAAAATTTATACAGATTGGATGAACTTTCTGATTATAAAATTGCTTCGAACTATCCTGATGTACGAGGATGGAAAATAGTAGACGCTGACAACCGCACTATAGGCACAATTGATAATCTTTGGGTTAATAAAGATATGAAGCGTGTTGTATATCTAGATGTGAAAGTAGATAAAGCATTAATTGAAGATAGCCGTAATGAAGTTCATAATGCTATAGCGAGCGAGAACGAAAAGGAGTTTACCTACAAAGACGGCGACAACCATGTTATAATACCTATTGGATCGGTTAATATCAATAAAGACACAAAAATTGTTATGGCTAGCAACATAGGATATGATACATTTAGAAACACAAGCAGATATAACAGGGAATACAATTTTAACAGGGAGTATGAAAGAAGAGTAATGAAGTCTTATTATCCTGAAAACGATCCTAACTCTGTTTATTATAGTGATGATGATTCTTTTTACAACCGCAGAGAATTTGACAACAAATAGCGGTTCTTCATATAATTTGCATCAGGAAGCCAACATTTGATATACTAATCGCTTTGCACTAAAAGTGCAGGGGTTTGTTTTGCGAGGGACTTTCAGTCCCTCTTTTTTTTATTGAAGAATGAAGTTTGAGTTGTTACCTACTTAATATTGGTATGTTTTCAAGTCAATTTATGAAGATAATTATTTTATTAAGAACATATTTTTTTCAAAGTGAATATTTAGTTTACTTACAATTATTAGTTGCTGAAGTATAATTTTATTTATCATTTTTCAGCTAACATTGGCATTTTTCGATTATAAGTTTCAGTATATAAATTATCAATAAAAAATTTAGCAAGTAGTTTACGGCTCATCCGGCACGGTCTTAGTTTGTGGTCATAGGTAATGTCTAATTTTCCTAAAGTTTCATTTTCGTTTAAGCCAACAGGTCTGGCTATAGTCCAGTTTATTGCAGACTTCTGGATCAAAAATTCCTGTGCATTATGGTCATCAAAAATAATCTTAAAATTTGTCATCCTGATCAATAGCTTTACATACCGAAGCAGAACTATCCCAGTAATAATTGTGATCAATTTTAAGTCTATTTTTTATAAATTAAGAACAGTATTAGTCTCAGATATTAAAACTTCATTATTAGTTTTCTTTCTATACAGATTTGGAGTGATTTTCTTTTTTTAATAATTAGACAAATGACTTTCATCCGTAAAACCAACTACTTGAGCAATTTGTTCTAAGGTAATTTATTTTCTTCCAATTCGTCAATAACTAATGTATCAAATTGTCGCAATCATTTTGTGATGGAAATTTACAAGTATTTGATGGAAATTTACAAGAAAATATTTAATTTAAATGAAGAACTTTGTCATAATAAACTAAGCTTATGCTGAGAATAGGCTATTTATTATTTCTGAGGTCAGGAAAATTAGAAAAGATTTTATAATGCTTTGCAGTAGGTATGGTTTTAAAAATAATTTGGAATAGATTAATGAATGCCTTTAAAAAAAACACTAATAAAAAATAAAATTATGGAATATAGACAATTGGGCGATTCAGGATTACAAGTTCCTGTATTGAGTTTTGGTACAGCCACCTTTGGCGGAGGAAATGATTTTTTTAAGGAATGGGGCAGTACTCAGGTTGAGGAAGCTAAGAAACTTGTAAATATATGTTTAGAGTCAGGAGTTAATCTCTTTGATACGGCAGATATTTATTCAGATGGTTTGGCAGAAGAGGTATTAGGCAAAGCAATTGCAGATCACCAAAGAGATCAATTGCTGATATCAACAAAAGCTACATTCACATTTGGCCAGGGACCTAACAATCAGGGATCATCCAGGTATCATTTATTAAAACAAATAGAAGGCAGTCTTAAAAGGCTGGGTACAGATTATATTGATATTTACCATATGCATGGTTTTGATGGAAATACACCTGTTGATGAAACTTTACGCACATTAGACGATCTGGTTCAAAGTGGAAAAGTACGTTATATAGCAGCTTCCAATTTTTCAGGATGGCATTTAATGAAATCTCAGGCATTATCTGAAAAGTATGGCTGGAATCGTTATATAGGCCATCAGGTATATTATTCGCTTGTTAATCGTGAGTATGAATGGGAGTTAATGCCATTGGGATTAGATCAAAAAGTGGGAGGTATTATCTGGAGTCCGTTAGCAGGAGGGAGACTGGGCGGTAAATTTAGCAGAACAAAAGACTGGCCCAATACAGGTCGTGTCGCAGGAGGAGGAAGTCCCGTACCAGAATCAGGAATAGAGAAAGAACATCTTTTTAAAATTACGGATGCTTTAGAAGTTATTGCCGGCGAGACTGGAAAATCAATATCGCAAGTAGCTTTAAATTGGCTTTTGCAGCGCCCTACTGTATCGACGATAATAATAGGAGCAAGAAACGAGGAACAGTTAAGACAAAATCTTGGTGCTATAGGCTGGAATCTTAGTCTTGATCAAATCAAGAGGCTCGATGAAGCAAGTGAAGTTAATCCAATTTATCCTTATTGGCATCAAAGACAGAATCTTACATTAAATCCGATACCTAATTTTTACAAATAATCAGGATGAAATTTAAATTAAAGCGAGGTAATTTTACTTCGCTTTTTTATTCTGAATTTCTGTTGAATAGATTTTAACTATCAAAGAACAAATAATTATTATGTATACTGATAACAATCTTTTCATTTAGTTTGTAAATTAGTATCAAATTAAAATTTTGAATTATGGAGGATAAATCGAACGACATCAGCAAATGCCCTTTTCATAATGGCAGCATGGACAATCAAGCCGCGAGAGGTACAAAAAACAATGACTGGTGGCCAAAGCAACTCAGGGTAAATATACTGAGACAGAATTCAGCCTTATCAAATCCAATGGATAAGGACTTTAATTATGCCGAAGCTTTTAAGAGTCTTGATCTCGAAGCAGTAAAGAAAGATTTGCACGAGCTTATGACAGATTCGCAAGATTGGTGGCCTGCAGATTTTGGTCATTACGGAGGTCTTTTTATCAGAATGGCATGGCACAGCGCAGGAACATACCGCGTTGAAGATGGTCGCGGTGGTGCAGGCGCAGGACAACAGCGTTTCGCCCCTCTTAACAGCTGGCCGGACAATGTAAGCCTTGATAAAGCCCGCAGATTGTTGTGGCCTATTAAACAAAAGTATGGGCGAAAAATTTCATGGGCAGATTTAATGATATTGACAGGAAATATTGCCTTAGAATCGATGGGGTTCAAAACATTTGGTTTTGCTGGAGGACGTGCTGATGTGTGGGAACCGGATGAATCAGTTTATTGGGGATCTGAAACCACATGGCTGGGAGGAGATGAGCGTTACAAAGATGGTTCAGAAGGTGTGCCGAAGGATCACGGTGTGGTTTCATCTGATGACGATGCTGATGGTCATATTCATTCCAGAAACTTAGAAAAACCTTTGGCAGCTGTACAAATGGGACTTATCTATGTAAATCCTGAAGGTCCTGATGGTAATCCGGATCCTATCGCAGCAGCTAAAGACATCAGAGATACTTTTGGACGAATGGCAATGGATGATGAAGAAACTGTAGCCTTAATTGCAGGAGGACACACCTTTGGTAAAACTCATGGTGCAGCTCCTTCTGACCATGTGGGCAAAGAACCAGAAGCGGCAGACCTCGAAGATCAGGGATTTGGCTGGAAAAATAGTTTTGGTTCCGGTAAAGGTCCTGATGCTATTACCAGCGGACTTGAAGTGATCTGGACCAAAACACCAACACAGTGGAGCAATAACTTTTTCGAAAATTTATTTGGTTTTGAATGGGAACTTTCAAAAAGTCCTGCCGGTGCTCATCAATGGGTAGCTAAAAACGCTGAACCTATTATTCCGGATGCTTTTGATCCTGCTAAAAAGCATTTACCAACGATGCTTACCACAGATTTATCTTTACGATTAGATCCTGCGTACGAGAAAATATCACGCCGATTTTTTGAAAATCCTGACCAGTTCGCAGATGCTTTTTCTCGTGCATGGTTTAAACTGACACATCGTGATATGGGACCGGTTTCCCGTTATTTAGGACCTGATGTTCCTCAGGAAGAACTTTTATGGCAGGATCCGATTCCTGAAGTAAATCATTCTTTAATAGAAGAAAATGACATCAATCAATTAAAAGAAAAAATAGAAAATTCAGGCTTAAGTATTTCACAATTAGTTGCAACGGCGTGGGCTTCGGCTTCGACTTTTAGAGGATCTGATAAGCGTGGTGGCGCAAATGGTGCGCGTATCAGACTAGCTCCGCAAAAAGACTGGGAAGTGAATAATCCTGCACAGCTGAAACAAGTTCTGGAAAAACTGGAAAATCTTCAGAATGAATTTAATAATGCACAGAGTACCGGAAAAAAAGTATCACTTGCAGATACAATAGTTTTAGCAGGTACAGTTGGGGTAGAGAAAGCAATAAAAGCTGCAGGTTTTAGCATTAAAGTGCCGTTCTCTCAGGGGCGTATGGATGCTTCTGCACAACAAACCGATGTGGAATCTTTTGGATATCTTGAGCCTAAAGCGGATGGGTTCCGTAACTTTCGAAAAACAAAATCTACAGTAACTACAGAGGAACTATTAATCGATAAAGCCAATTTACTAACCTTAACCGCACCAGAATTAACAGTGCTTTTAGGCGGTCTTCGCGTGTTGGACATTAATACTGATGGTACCAAAAATGGTGTTTTTACACATCGTCCCGGACAGCTGACAAACGATTTTTTTGTAAATCTTCTTGATATGAGTACCCAGTGGCAGGCAGTTTCAAATGATAAAGAACTTTATACAGGAAACGATCGCAAAACAGGGCAGCCTAAATGGATAGCAACAAGAGCAGATCTTGTTTTTGGTTCTAATGCAGAATTAAGAGCAATTGCCGAAGTATATGCAAGTACTGACTCACATGAAAAATTTATAAATGACTTTGTCGCCATTTGGAACAAAGTAATGAATCTGGACAGGTTTGATTTAAAAAGATAAAATTTAAATAAAAAACAATTGAAAAAGAGATGCAATCTAATCAGCATCTCTTTTTTTTTGTCATAGGCAGAACTTTCTAAACTGATGTTTTTTTGACTGCATATACCAGCTATTTTTTTTAGTCGTTATATAAAATAAATTATTCAAATAAAATGCGAATTTGCATATATTTGCATGATTCCAAAAAAAGTTTGGAGTATCATAATTTAAATCAAAGGTTTTGTTTAAGAAAAGTATAATCTCCATTTTATTAATTTTATTTGTCACTCTTTGTTTTGGAAATGTAAACGATTCATTACGTCTTAAACTTGACTTTGCCATACAGCATAAAGCGGATTATTCTGCCCTTAAAGACAAAAGAACATCGAAATTAAGAAAAGCTCTAAAAGAAAACAATTCACTCGAGAATCAGTATTTGCTGAATCAAAAATTGTACACAGAATACCGGAAATATAAAATTGATTCTGCTTTATATTTTGTTATGAAAAATGTAAAGCTCTCCGATTCCTTTAATGAAGCAGATTTCAGGACAAATACTGTCCTGCAATTAGCGAATGTATATTCTGCAAGCGGACGTTTTTTAGAATCTGAGAAACTGCTTAAATCAATTCAAACCAGAACGCTTTCAAAGGAGCAAAAAAAGACTTATTTCGAATTTTATATTGAATTTTTTGAGCAATACGCTACTAATAATCCCAGTAAATACTACACTAAACAAATAGATGTTTATAGAGATTCATTACTCTCTGTTTTAGATTCTCAATCTTCAGAATACAAAGTAAATTTAGCCCTGCGTTCAATTAATAAACAGGATTATAGTGCAGCCAAACAGAATCTGGAAGAATTGTTTTATTCTCAGGACCTTAATAAATCACAGTATGCAATGTGCGCCTATATTCTGGGCAATATCAGTATGCGCAATAAACAATACGCAGAAGGAATCGATTATTATACGCTGGCAGCAATAACAGATATAGAAACAGCAACAAAAGATCAGGGAGCGATCCAGAATCTTGCGATATACAATTACTACAATGGCAAAATTGATCTGGCTTATAAGTATGCAAAATCAGCTCTTGAAGATGCAGTATTCTGCAATGTAAAATTTAGAACACTAATGATGTCAGAGTTTTATTCGATTATTAATGCGGCATATCAGAAAAAAGCAGAGAAAAATAAAAAGCAGCTTCAAATTTATATTGCCTCTGTAAGTGTTCTCAGTGTTTTTTTAATTGGTTTAATTTTTTACATCTACCGTCAGATGAGACGTTTGTCGAGAGTAAAAAAAGCACTTTCAGACTCGGCACAAGAACTTCAGGAGCTTAATTCTGAATTTCAGGCTGCAAATGAGCAACTCAAAGTATTCAATGAGCAGCTCAACGAATCCAATAATATAAAAGAAGAATATATAGCACAGTTTTTTGATATCTGCTCGTCTTATATTAACAAAATGGAAGATTACAGACGCAAACTTTATAAAAAAGCTGTTAGCAGGCAATTTGTTGATTTGACTAATATTTTAAAATCAAATGATACAATAGATCAGGAACTTCTTGAATTGTATCAAAAATTTGACAGTGTTTTTATTAAGCTTTACCCTGAATTTACCATAGATTTTAATGCACTCCTTGCAGACGGAGAGAAAATTACTCTTAAAGAAGGAGAAATACTTACTACAGAACTCCGCATTTTTGCTCTTGAAAGACTTGGTATTAAAGACAGCGATAAAATTGCTTCCTTTTTAAGGCTTTCTATGAGTACTATTTATAATTACCGAACTAAAATTCGCAATAAAACGAGCTATTCGAAAGAAGAGTTCACTAAAAGACTGGAGAAAACCGGCAGCAGGTCGAATGGGCTTTAAGACCAATCTTTATCTCGCGACATTCCTGTCTTTTCAATACCTAACAAAACCTAAGTCTAAACCTGTATAGGGAATGATGTAGTATTTTGACCGCGTTTTTTTTCTTTTTTCAACTACATTTTTAAGGCGTGGCGACTACTTTTTAAAACATGATACATTGTTTAGTTTATTGATAATGAGTATTTTGAGTGTTTTTGATTTCTACATTTTTATTTTACAATGCCGCATGCGTACTATATCGTTATAGTTTTACAACATCAAGGTTTATCACTATTAAAAATAAACCTGAAGTCGATAAATTATAAATAGATATGAAAAAAAAATTAGCAGCAGTGTTGTTTCTGGCAGCAGCATTTCAAATGAATGCCCAGCAGCAAAAAGATCAAAAAATGGAGGCGTTCGTCAGCGAATTGATGAACCGGATGACCTTAGAAGAAAAAATAGGACAAATGAACCTGCCTAGTGAGGGAGATATAATAACAGGATTGGGCAGCAATACCAATATTGCAGCAAAGATTCGTAAAGGTCTTGTAGGAGGAATGTTCAACATCAAGGGAGTTAAGAAAATCAAAGAGATTCAGAAAATTGCTGTTGAAGAAAGCAGAATGAAAATACCGCTGCTTTTTGGTATGGATGTTATTCATGGTTACGAAACCGTTTTTCCAATTCCTCTTGGATTGGCTTGTACCTGGGATATGAAAATTATAGAGGAATCTGCAAGAATTGCTGCCAAAGAAGCCAGTGCCGATGGTATTAGCTGGACATTTAGCCCTATGGTTGATATTGCCAGAGATCCAAGATGGGGACGTGTTTCTGAAGGAAGTGGTGAAGATCCGTACTTAGGCGGACAAATTGCAAAGGCAATGATCAGAGGATATCAGGGAAAGGATAATACATTTTCAGAAAAATTTAATATTCTGGCCTGCGTTAAACATTTTGCATTGTATGGAGCGGGAGAAGCCGGAAGAGATTACAACACTGCAGACATGAGCCATATTCGTATGTATAATGAATATTTTTATCCCTACAAAGCTGCAGTAGAGCAAGGAGTGGCAAGTGTTATGGCATCTTTTAATGTGGTAGATGCTGTTCCTGCCCATGCTAATAAATGGCTGTTGACCGATGTACTTCGTACACAATGGGGGTTTGATGGGTTTACAGTAGCTGATTATGGGGGAGTAGGTGAGATTGTGAATCACGGACTTGGCAATTTAAAAAATGTATCAGCTGCTGCACTCAATGCAGGACTGGATATGGATATGGTTTCAGAAGGATTCTTAAATACACTTCCTGCTTCAATAAAAGAAGGAAACGTTGATGTTGCAAAAATAGATCAGGCCTGCAAACGTGTTCTTGAAGCCAAGTATAAATTGGGATTATTTAAAGATCCTTATAAGTTTTGTGATACTAAAAGAGCGCAGAAAGAAATATATACCAATGAAAATAGAGCTGCAGCGCGTAAAACGGCTTCTGAAAGTTTTGTTCTTTTAAAAAATCAAGGAAATATTCTGCCTTTATCCAAAGCAAAAACAATTGCAGTAGTTGGACCTATGGCAGACACAAAGTCAAATATGGTAGGTACATGGAGTGTTGCCGCGAAACTTGATCAACCGCTTAGTCTGGTTGAAGGATTGCGCGAGACCGTGGGTAATAAAGCTACTGTTTTATACGCGAAAGGTTCTAATCTATTAAGTGATAAGGGAATGCAAAAAGATGCCACAATGTTTGGCAGAGACATTCCGTGGGATAACAGAACAGAAGACGAGCTTATTGCGGAGGCGCTTAATGCGGCTTCAAAAGCAGATGTAATTATAGCGGCAATGGGTGAGTCGTCTGAAATGAGCGGAGAATCAAGCAGCCGCACAGATATTGGAATTCCAGCCGTACAAAAAAGAGTTTTGGAGAAACTTTTAGCGACAGGAAAACCGGTAGTACTGGTTTTATTTGCCGGAAGACCTATGACACTTGTTTGGGAACAGGAAAATGTGCCTGCAATTTTGAATGTATGGTTTGGCGGAAGCGAATCGGCCAAAGCGATAGGTGATGTGCTTTTTGGAGGTGTAAACCCGAGCGGAAAATTGGTATCGACTTTCCCAAGAAGTGTGGCTCAAATACCACTTTATTATAATCATTTAAATACTGGAAGACCAGCATCTGATAAGGGCTTTGAGAAATTTAGAAGCAATTATATGGACGAAAAGAATGCTCCCTTGTATCCATTTGGTTTCGGATTAAGTTATACTACATTTCAATACAGTCCCATAACGTTGAGCGCAACTGAAATGAGCGCTGACGGAACACTTACAGCTTCAGTAAATGTAAAAAACACCGGAGTAAAGGATGGAGCAGAAACTGTACAGCTTTACATAAGAGATATGGAAGCTAGTATCTCAAGACCGGTAAAAGAACTTAAAGGATTTGATAAAATTTTTCTTAAAGCCGGAGAGTCAAAAACAGTAAAGTTTATAATCACTCAGGAGATGCTTAAATTCTATAACAGCGCACTTGACTTTCTAAGCGAACCTGGTGAGTTTCAAATCATGATAGGAACCAGCAGTAATGATGTACAAACTGCTTCGATTACTTTAAAATAAAAAACCACAATCCGAAAACTAAAAAAACTATGTTATATAAATTATTTACTGCTTTTATAATGCTGTCCGTTTTGAATGTCACGGCCCAGAAGGCATTACCAATATATCTTGACGATTCAAAACCTGTAGAACAGCGTATTGAAGATGCGCTTTCGAAGATGACATTAGAAGAAAAAATCGCTATGGTGCATGCACAATCTAAATTTAGTTCTCCCGGAGTACCTCGTCTAGGAATTCCGGAGAACTGGATGACTGATGGCCCTCACGGAATTCGTCCTGAAGTAAAATGGGATGAATGGCAGCAGGCAGAATGGACTAATGATTCTTGTATTGCTTTTCCGGCTCTTACTGCATTATCTGCTACCTGGAATAGAAATATGTCGCTTTTGTATGGAAAAAGTCTTGGAGAAGAAGCGCGTTACAGAAATAAAAATGTAATTCTGGGTCCCGGAATAAATATTTATCGCAGCCCTCTAAACGGAAGAAATTTTGAGTACATGGGCGAAGATCCTTTTCTTGCCGGCCAAATGGTTGTGCCTTACATTCGTGGGGTTCAGTCAAATGGAGTAGCGGCTTGTGTGAAGCATTTTGCATTAAACAATCAGGAAACCAATCGCCATGGAGTAAATGTAATTGTAGACGATCGTGCACTTTATGAAATCTATCTTCCGGCTTTTAAAGCAGCCGTTCAGGAAGGGGATGTTTGGGCAGTTATGGGATCATACAATAAATACAAAGGATTGCAAGGATGTCATAATAATTTTTTGTTGCAGGATATCCTTAGAAAAGAGTGGTCTTTTGATGGCGCTGTAGTGGCAGACTGGGGAGGTGTTCACAATACCAAAGAATCTATTTATAATGGTCTTGATATGGAATTTGGAACCTGGACAGATGGTCTTACATGGGGTGCAAGTAATGCTTATGATAATTATTATCTGGCAAAACCTTATCTTGATTTGATAAAGTCCGGCGAAGTTGGTACTAAAGAACTTGATGAAAAAATTAGAAACATAATGCGTCTTATCTTCAGGACTAATATGGACAGGAACAGACCGTGGGGATCTTTTGGGACACCAGAACATGCCGCTGCAGCACGAAGTATTGCAGAAGAAGGGATTGTACTTTTGAAAAATAAGGGAGCAATATTGCCTCTGGATATAAAAAAGTATAAAAAAATAGCGGTTATTGGAGAAAATGCTATCAAGATGATGACAGTAGGAGGAGGAAGCTCTTCGCTTAAAGCCAAATACGAAATTTCGCCTCTTAAAGGACTTCAGACAAGAATTGGCAATGAAGCTCAGATAACGTATGCAAGAGGATATGTAGGAGATGCCAGCGGAAATTATAACGGCGTAGTTTCCGGACAAAACCTTACAGAAAACCGAAGTGCCGAAGAACTTAAAAATGAAGCTCTGAAATTAGCAAAAGAAGCTGATGTGGTACTGTTTATGGGAGGTCTTAATAAAAGTGATTTTCAGGACAGTGAAGGCAATGATCGAAAAGAACTCGATCTTCCGTATGGTCAGAATGAATTAATAAGTGCACTGGCAAAAGTCAATCCAAATTTAATTTATATCAATATTTCAGGTAATGCTGTAGCGATGCCTTGGGAGAAAGAGGTTCCGGCTATTGTTCAGGGATGGTTTCTTGGATCTGAATCTGGTACTGCTTTGGCGGCAGTATTGCTAGGTGATGTCAATCCATCAGGGAAACTAACATTTACTTTTCCCGTTGCATTAAAAGATAATGCTGCACACGCTTTTAACTCATATCCTGGTGGAGACGAGGTTACTTACAAAGAAAGTATTTTTGTGGGGTACAGATGGCATGAGAAAGAAAAAATAAAACCACTTTTCCCTTTTGGATACGGACTTAGTTATACTTCATTTCAATATAGCGACATAAAAGCTGACAAAATAAATATTACTCAGGATGATAAAATTTCTTTCTCTGTTAAGGTAAAAAATACAGGTAAACGTGATGGGGCAGAGGTTGTTCAGTTATACATTTCTGATATTAAGTCTTCACTACCAAGACCTGTAAAAGAACTTAAAGGTTTTGATAAAGTTTTTCTAAAAGCGGGTGAAGAAAAAACAATCACTTTCACGATCGAAAAAGACGCTTTGAGTTTTTTCAATGACAAAGAACATCAATGGATAGCAGAACCTGGAGATTTTCAGGCATTGATTGGAGCTTCATCAGCAGATATTAGAGCTAAAATTAATTTCCGTTTAAAATAATTCAATTAATATAAATCAAAAACAAAAAATAAATGGAAGTTATTTCTTCACAGGGAACCGTTTTCAAGGATTCTAAAAAACATTATGAGATTCTTGACGGGCTTCGGGGTGTAGCCGCTATTCTTGTGGTTGCCTTTCATATTCTTGAGGTTTTCTCAGGTGGCGATCATACTAAACAGCTTATCAATCACGGCTATCTTGCAGTTGATTTTTTCTTTCTTCTTTCTGGTTTTGTAATAGCACACGCTTATGATGACAGATGGAATACAATGTCTCTTACAGGATTTTTAAAAAGAAGACTCATACGTTTGCACCCCATGATAATTGTAGGGATGACACTCGGGGCAGTGTGTTTTTACTTTGCAGCCGGTGCAATGTTTCCCGCAATAGAAGGAACCCCTTTTTGGAAACTTATTTTGGTAATGGTGTTCGGTTGGTTTCTAATACCTGTACCTGGGTCATTAGATATTAGAGGTTGGTCAGAAATGTATCCTTTAAATGGCCCTGCATGGTCTTTGTTCTTTGAATATATTGCCAATATTTTTTATGCACTGATACTACGCAAGGTTTCAAATACAATAATGTGGATTTTGGTTGTTATTGCAGCAATTGCGTTGATACATTTAGCCGTATTTAGTCCGCATGGAGATATTATTGGAGGCTGGTCACTTGATTTTGAGCAATTGCGTATTGGATTTACCAGATTAGCTTTTCCTTTTCTGGCGGGAATACTGCTTCGAAGATTATTTAAATCCGGAAACATTAAAAATGCATTTTTATGGAGTAGTCTTCTTATTGTTGCAATTATGTCATTCCCAAGAGTAGGAGGTTCTGAACACTTATGGTGGAATGGTATTTATGATTCGCTTACGATTATAGTATTGTTTCCTTTAGTTGTATATATAGGTGCAAGCGGAAGTATTAAGAGTGCAGTATCAAAACGTTTGTGCAGTTTTCTGGGCGATATATCTTATCCTATCTACATTACGCACTTTCCAATTTTGTATGTATATTATGCATGGGTATCCAATAACAATATTCAATTAGAAAATTCGCTTGGAGTTGCGTTAGCAGTTTTGATATTCTGCATCATAATTTCTTATGTTTTTCTCAAATTATATGATATACCAGTTAGAAAATGGCTTTCAAAAAAACATCAATAATATATTATAATCCCTTGTTCAATAAGCTGTCTTTTAGACAGCTTATTTTTTATATGATTATTTTATACTTAAAAAAATTATACAATTTTAATCCCGCTATTTCTGTATGAGTTTAATTTAGAATCAGTACTGGGAAGTTCTGTGATTAATACCGCTACTTCATCCATAGAACAAATTCGAAAAGTCTCTGATGTATTTAGTTTTTCTTCCACAGCAAGAGCCAGCGTTTTTTTTGCAAATTTATGCATGGCTGTTTTTACATCAGCATCACCAGGAAAAGTTGCAGTAACACCAAATGTACTGTCAATTGCGCAGGTTCCCAGAAAATAGCTGTCTGCAATATAAGTACTGATTTCATTACAGGCTTTTGCACCTTCGGTAGTATGAGTTTGAGTATTATATAAACCTCCTAAAAGTATGAGTTTTATATTTTTATGGTTTTCTAAGACCGGAATAAGTGATGTATTATTGGTTATAATAGTAAGTTTTGATTTAATGGGCAGTTTTGCCGCAATACTGCAGTTGGTAGTTCCTCCATCCATAAATATGGTTTGGCCATCCTCAATAAACTGCTGTGCTTTTAATGCAATAACTTCTTTCTTGCCTGTTACATAAGCAGCTCTGTCTACAAAACTCAAAGGGTTTTTGATCACCGGAATAGCGCCTCCGCGAACCTTAGAAAGAAGCCCGTTATTATGCAGTGCTTCAATATCTCTGCGAATCGTATCTTCAGAGACTTCCAATAATATTGCGAGAGCATCAAAGTGAACCCTGCCATCTTTTGAGAGTGTTTCCAGAATCTTTGCAAAACGTTCTTCTTTCAACATAAATGATAATATATGACTGCAAAGATACATTTTTTACCTAAACGATATATTCTATAGAAAGCCCTGTATACCGATCAGATTGATACAGTAGTGCAATAAAATATCTCTTTGGTATAACGTATGCTTTGTACGATTCTTTTTTTAAGTTATCTTCGCCTCTTATATATTTTTGAGTACATATTTACTCAGTTAAAATTCTAATTTGTGAAAAAAAACCATGAAGACGTAGAAGAGAATCAGCTTAAACGTGGGCTGACTAACCGTCACATTCAGTTAATTGCCTTAGGCGGATCAATAGGAACAGGTCTTTTTCTGGGCATTGGTCCAGCGGCTGTATTAGCAGGGCCATCTGTTATTTTAGGATATGCTGTTGCCGGAATTATCGCTTTTTTTATTATGAGACAACTTGGCGAAATGGTTGTCGAAGAGCCTGTATCAGGAAGCTTTAGTCACTTTGCCTATAAATATTGTGGTTCTTTTGCAGGTTTTGCATCTGGTTGGAATTATTGGATATTATATATTTTAGTTTCTATGGCTGAGCTTACAGCCATTGGTGTTTATGTACAGTTTTGGTGGCCTGAAATTCCGCTTTGGGCATCCAGTTTATTTTTCTTCCTGATTGTTAATGCTTTAAATTTTGCCTCGGTAAAAGTGTACGGAGAAACTGAATTTTGGTTTTCGATCATAAAAGTGGTTGCAATTATTGCAATGATCCTCTTTGGTACTTACTTGCTAATAAGTGGTACAGGAGGTGAACACGCTACAATTCATAATTTATATAACGATGGAGGATTTTTTCCTAAAGGTTTCTTCGAAAAAACTACAACTGGTAATTTTCAGGGTTTATTAGCTGCAATGGCGCTAATTATGTTTTCCTTTGGTGGTTTAGAACTAATTGGTATTACAGCTGCCGAAGCAGAAAACCCGGAAAAAAACATTCCAAAAGCAACCAATCAGGTCATCTATAGAATCCTTATCTTTTATGTTGGTGCATTGGTAATTTTATTTGCTTTGTCGCCATGGCAACTAATTACAACAGATAGTAGTCCGTTTGTAATGGTTTTTCAAAACTTAAACGGAATGGAATTTGAGTTGTTTGGCAAAAAAATATTTTTCACAAGCCTTATTGCTAATGTGCTTAATTTAATTGTATTAACTGCAGCTTTATCAGTTTATAATAGTAGCGTATACAGCAACTCCCGTATGTTATATGGTTTAGCAGATCAGGGCAATGCGCCTAAGTTTTTAATGAAGCTAAACAAACAATCAGTACCAATTAATGCCATTTTAATATCTTCCTGTTTTGCAGCGATTTGTATTTTAATAAATAAGATAATTCCAAAAGAGGCTTTTAGTATTTTAATGTCTTTAGTAGTGTCTTGTCTAGTTATTAACTGGGTTATGATTTCTTATACGCATCTAAAATTTAGGCGCGCGAAAGACAAGGAAAACACAAAAACTAAATTTCCTTCGATATTTTATCCACTAAGTAATTACATCTGTTTCCTGTTTTTGTTGGGTATTTTATGCATCATGTGGATCACTAATATGAAGTTATCCGTAGAATTAATTCCTATTTGGCTGGGTATTCTTTTTGTATGTTATAAAGTTTTAAAAACAAAAAAATAACTGGATTTTACTGCATCGTTCTATTTTATAACCCGTTGCGTGTAATTAATTCAAGTTGCTGTTTGTTTGGTATCAAGAGCAAATGTTTTGGAGAAAACGAATTTTTAACGCAGATTTTGATGATTATGCAGATTTAATTTTGATTATAAATAAATCCGCGTACATATCTAAAATCTTTTAAAATCTGCTTGAAACAAAACTAAGCTCTTCTAAATTTGAAGGTTTTCAGCTTATTAAATCCGCAACTTGAATTAATAAAAAATCGTTTAACACATAGAAATATAGAATATAACTTCTCGAAAAAAGGCTTTTTACTTAGTTAAAATACATCGCGAAGCTTCGGGGAAATGGCACTAAGTTATCGAATTAGTAAATAGACAAATAAGTAACCACAAAGTTTGTCATCTCGATGCTGGAGAGATCACACTAGTATTTTAGTTCAAATATTTGCTAATCTTGGTCGAGTTCTTATGTGATCTCTCCTGCGTCGAGATGATAAGATTACAGATTCTGATAGCGTTACTGATACAACAAGTTAATCCACATTCAAAAAACGCTTAATTTAATGACATTGAGCTTCGGGACTTGCTATGTGAGAGAAATGGGTTTCTATGTGTTTAAAAAATAATTTACAATTAATCGTTTATTACATAATTTTGTAAAACATGAAGCAAGTCGCTTCTTACTATTATACTATGAGCAATACATTTTCTGACAACAGCCAAATAGGAGTGGTAGCTACTTTCTCTGATCTTATACATACCAGTTTCAAGGAAGAAATGAATGCACTGTGTTGGTTCAGAAATTTAGATGGCGATTTTAATGAGATTGTATCTCAATTATCATTAAAAGAAAACATAACCGAAGTTTTTCCTGAAGATCTACTCGCACTAAAACTATCAGAAAAGGGAAATATTGCAAGGGAAACAATCCTAAATGATGTACAATTATTAACTGATTTTGGTGCTTCTCCGGCTCTTAATTTATTGAAGTGTTATGATCGTGATGATGAATTTGATTTCATCTCGACAGATGTGTATTCGTTTCATGTTGATCGTTCGCCCATTGCAACAGATACTTTTTTATGTACGTATCACGGAGCGGCAAGTGATATTATTGCTAATTCGCAAGCCGAGCAAAAAATCCTGATTCCGGAAATCCGAGCCAAGCTAAAAGACCTGCATGAAGGACCAGAAGAAGAATTCGAAGACTTTCTGAAGGAAAATTATTTTGATTTGCATTATCAGGTAAATCCCGATGCAAAACCTGTTAATCTAGGATTAGGACATCTGTGGCGCCTTGCCGTAGATCATCCAAAACAACAAGTATTGCCTTGTATTCATAGAGCACCAATAGAAAATGAAGGCGAATATAGGTTGTTGCTGATTTGTTGAGTGTAAAGAAGTTAATCTAGTTGCAGATAACTTTGTTATTTACCAAAATTAGCCCTTTTAAACTTATTGTACTTTCATCAGAACTTGAATTTAAAAAGATATACCCCTCGTTATTCAAAAGTAGTAAAGCATCTAATACTCTTGCTTGTTTTTCCTTCTCATGAGATATAGTGTCTCTCGCTGGCGTATAAGCATTAAAAACAGTAGTTAAGAGACTTGTCAGTTCTTCTAAAGTGCAACTCATGCCATATCTTTCGGCAAGCACCTGCAAAATTTTTATAAGAAATATTGGTAATGTTTCCATGACAGCAGCTTTTACTTATATATACGAAAACAGACTCAAAATAGATTTTGTAAAAGATTTAAATTGTTATAAGTGTTTGATTAATAATATTTACTAATTGATCTCCCGCTGTGCGAATAATTTTCATGAGAAGCTGTGCAAATGTTTGTGACTTTGCGCAATTTTTTTGTTCCTTAGAAATTATAAACCTGATAGAAGTCTCCCGGCTCTTTATCAGATGAACAAAAAGAATTCTGTTTTATGGAAAGTCGTAATTTTTATGTTTTTTTTTGCGTAGTATTGTTAAATATTATTTTACATTATGTAGCGCATATCCTCGCTGGCGCGAGCGCAATGTCATTAAGTTAAGCTTTTTTAAGGACAATTATGGCTAAAAAAATTCGCGCAAAGTCGCAAAGAAAACGGATGTAAACTTGGCGGCTTTGCGACTTTGCGCGAGATCAATTAGACAAAAGCATTATAGATTTTCCTTAACTTAATGACATTGGGCGCGAGCGTCCCGCTCGTTAATGCAATCTAAATATATATGTAATATTTTCTTTTTAAAGATCTTTCATTAAGATTTTACTGAATTTATGGAGGTTCTATACTTTGTCTTCACGAGAGTTATGCTTGTGCCAGCAAGGGGAGTACAACTATCGAGGAGGTGTTATAGCACAATGGATTTTAGAACATCAATATGGTTATAAACCTTTCAATGACTATTTGACTTATTCTAAAAAAATTAAAAAAACATGGAAAAAATAAAAAAAAAGATTAGTTATCCTGTTTTTGCGACAATTATTTCATTGTGCATAATGTTTTTTTGTTGGATAATAATACTAATTGCTAATCATCGCACAATAAAATTGGACTCTGTAATTGGAGATTTAATTATTCCAATTTTTATAGTAGTAGCAAATCTAATACTATCTTATTCTTTTTATTACTTGAATAAGAACTTAAGAATAATACTTTATGTTTTAATTTTTTTCTTTGTTGTTTGGGTAACCCTGTTTTTTCTGTCGAATTATACTAACCATAAAAGTCAAAATAGAATACCAGATAACATGGAAGGTTTATCGGAGTTGATTACATCAATGATTATATTCTTTGTTTTAATTAATTTATTTTCAAATTTTTTAGCATTGTCAATATATTATTTGAAGAAAAAATATATTAAAGAGAAAAACTGAATTTATAAATTCCGCGCTGGCGCGAGCATCTTGCTCGTGAAAATAAAGCATGAAAATTATCTTAATAGCCATTAATTATTGTTATAAAGAAATTTACCGAGACAATATCGTTATTGTTGATTTAGATGGTATTCACGAGCAAGATGCTCGCGCCAGCGTGGGAAAATTATTTCGACTTGCATTATCAGGTTTATCCGGATACAGCGCCTGTTAATTTAGGGTTGGGCCATCTTTGGCGACTGGCTGTAGATCATCCAAAACAGCAAGTATTGCCATGTATTCACAGAGCGCCAATAGAAAATGAAGGCGAATATAGATTGCTGCTGATTTGTTAAGGAATTTTTCGCAAGATTAACTTAGCAGAACATACAAATCACTCATATTAGAATAGTGTATAAAGTTTGAATTAGATAATAATTATATAGCTATAAAATCAATACTTTTATAAAAAAATATTCGATAATCTAATCAATTCCACATAAAAAAAACAACCGTTTAAAACTATGAAAAATAGATTCCTTTTAATTCTTTTATTATCCTCTATCTTTTGCCTGGCTCAGAGTTCACAAGCAGAAACCATTAATATTAAAACCTTAATCGATAGTGCAGCAAATAGAATGATTAAAAAACCTTTAATTCATTCTACTTCAATCGCAATAGTTTATCAGGGAAAAGAATTCATAGGTCATTATGGAGAATTAGAAGAAGGAAAAAATAATTGCCCTGATAATGAAACAATTTATGAAATAGGTTCTTTAAGTAAAACATTTGCAGGAACACTTGCAGCAAAAGCAGTCTGCGAAAAGAAATTGAATATTGCAGATGAAGTCCAGAAGTATTTACCGGAAAATTATCCAAATCTAAAGTATGGAAAACAGCCTATTCTTATAAAACACTTGCTTTCACATACAAGCGGATTTTCAAATATGCTGCCATTTGAAGCAAATATAATTCTGCAGAATTTCATAAATCACGATACTCCTGCAAAAATCAATGAACTTTATAAAAACTATGAACAAAAAGTTTTTTTAAGAGATCTTCATAAAGTCAAAATTGATACCGTTCCAGGGTATAAATATTCTTATTCGAGTGCAGGCAGCGAACTTATAGCTTTTATTTTAGAGAAAGTTTATAAAAAAAAGTATGAAAAACTATTAACAGATTACTTGACTAAAAACATTGCAATGCAGAACACAAAAATCACCCTTTCTAATCAGGAAGCCAAAAAGCTTGCAGTAGGTTATCACAGTGATAATAGTGTAATCACGCCGCCAATGCCGAAACTGCCTTGGGGGGGCATCCGGTAATATGAAATCAATAATACCAGATATGGTTAAGTATATTAAGTTTCAGTTGAAAAATAATGAAATCGTTGCTGAATCACATAAAACAATTGTAAAATTTGACAATGAGTTTAGTATTGGTTATTTTTGGAATATCGCTACAGATGATAAAAAGTTGGGCACTTTTTATATACATCACGGTGGAGTGCCACGTTCTCAATGTTATATTTATATAGTTCCAAAATACGATCTAGGTGCGTTTATTATTACTAATCAAAGTGGCACGGATACAGCCAAAGTTATGGAAGATGCACTAAATGAAATATTCGAAAAAATAACAATACTTTAAAAAAGGGACTAAAATTGTTACTGTCTTAAGCCATAATAGATTAAAACTTTTTGTTTCAATGTAGTTGTAACCCACGAAGAATCTTTTTATGCTATTTAACCACTTAAGCAGAAAATTAAACTATAAATTATGACAATGAAATATTTAACCATTATTTTATTTTTTGCATTACTCGGGTGTAAAAGTCCTCAGCAAATCAATAAACAAAATGTTGAAAACGCGATTACAAAAAATGCTCTTCAATTATTAGAAGACAAAAGATTTCATTCGGTTTCGGTTGTAGTGTTTAAAGATGGAGAATCTACAATAAAACATTTTGGAGAATTAACTATTGAACAAGGAAACAAACCAAACGATTCTACACTTTATGAATTAGCTTCTGTAACCAAAACTTTTACAGGTTATGTAGCCGCTAAAGCAGTACTTGATAAAAAAATAAATTTAGATGATGATATTAGAATCTATCTTGACGAACCTTATCCCAATTTAGAATTTAAGGGCGAACCTATTAAAATCAAACACCTCATTACACATACAAGTGGATTCCCTAATTTTCCTATAAAAAGTGAAAATAAAAAGGCCTTTTTTGAAGGATTAAAACTAATCAAAATCGAAACGAAACCGGGAGAAATATATTCCTATTCAAACACAGCTCCGGAGTTGACAGCTTATATACTTGAAAAAGTGTATGAAAAACCTTTTGAAGAATTGGTAATTGAATTTGTTTTGAAGCCAAATAAAATGAACCAAACTAAGTTTACACTAAATGAAAATGATAAAACAAAATTGGTAAAAGGCTATAACGATAAAAATGAGTTAATGCCTAATTTCAATAGAACTTTATGGGGTGGAATTTCAGGATTGCACTCTACAACTACAGATTTAGTGAAATATATGAAATTGCAACTTGACAAGTCAAATCCTGTTGTAAAAGAATCTCATAAAAAATTATATAAAGAAGGTTCTGATTTTTGGGAAGGCTATCATTGGTATATAATAGAAAATGATAACGAATTAATTTACAGACATCACGGAGGTATATACGGAATGCAGAATTGGTTTGTGATTTATCCTAAACAAAATATGGGGATATCGATATTGACAAACACGAGCTTTAATGAAACAGGAGAAATTTTAGAAAAAGTAGTTGATAACTTGTATGATGATATAAACAGGAATAACAAATAAAGCCGATCATCGATGAGTTCTTGTAGAAAGCTGTTGCTAATATCTTCTGACTTCGCGTCCAAAGTCAAAAAGAACATATAAAAATCCCATTTCGTTAGAAATGGGATTTTGATTTTGTGAACTCGAAAGTATAAGTTTTACCTATCGAATAGCAAACCTTAACTTAAGACCATAAGAAACCAATGTCATTTTATTTGTATTGGCAGCATTAAGAACGGTATTGTATTGCAATTTCACAGGTAAAATTTCGTTGTTATATTGAATAATGTTCTGATCTTTTTTATCATAAATATTATTCAGTCCATAATCAAAATAAGCACCAAGATATAAAGCACTTTTTTTGCCAATAAGCTGTTTTACACCAGTTTCAAAGGTAGCGGAGTAAGATATTTTGGTATCAAGATCCTGTTTGTTTTCTTTGACATTGTCTGCGCTTGCAAATCCTGCAAATGCAGGAGTGGGTAATTCGATATTATATTGCGGATAATAACCTGTTGTAGTAAGATTACCAATTTTAGCTTCATAAGATCCGCTGGCTGCAAATCCTATTTTGGCGCCGGCAGCAAGGTATAGTTTTGTCGTTCCTGGAGTTTCGAATTGAATTGCAATGGGAATATTAATATAGGCTATTTTTTGTTCCTCTCTCAAGTCTGTTGCTCTGTATTTAAATTCAAATGATTCATCTTCAATATCAGTAGTTGTATATTGACCTGAAACAGATTCAAAAGAAACGGCAGATTTATACAATTGATATTCGGCACCAATGCCAAGACTCAATCCTTCATTTAAATAATAAGAATAACGTATTCCTGCACTAAATCCATTTCCCGGGGTTAGTTGCCCTGCAGGTAAATCGTACTGCATAAAAGAAGATACGCCACCAAGTACAAAAGAAAATTCATGTTTTCTTTCCTGACTATAACTACTAAGGCTTAGCCCTAAAAATGTTACAATAAAAGGTATAGATGCTATAGAATTGGTTATATGTTTTTTCATCTTTAATTTTATTTAATGCCAGTATTATTTAAGGATAATACTGGCAGTTTTTTATTTTTATTTATTTACAATTACTTTGAATGATTTCTTAGTATCGCTAGTTTCGAGAATCACAATATAGGTTCCGTTTTGTAAGGAAGGAGGTAATTGCATTTGAGTTTTTGCAGTAGATGACTCTATTGTTTGTATTAAACTTCCTGAAATAGAGTAGATGCTTATGTGCATTTTTTCCAATTCCTGTACAGAATAATCGGCATCAATAGTGATAGTTTGTCCTGCCTGAATTGGATTTGGATAAAGTTTGGCCTGAAATGAATTAAGTTTTTGAATTACAGCACTGCAGGTTTGCAGTACCAATCCGTCTTTAGTAGTCATTTTTACGCTATAATTAGCCGTAGCATCGAGAGTATCGGTAATATTATTTCCTGCAGAGTAAGACTGACCTGTACTTATCAATTGACCGTCTTTAAACCATTTGTAGGAAACAAACTCATATCCGCCATTTGTTTGTGGATTGTTGTTTACAAGGAGCACATTATTGAATTTCTGTTGAACAATATCAAAGAAATTAAAACGTCTTTCTACAATTATTACATAATTCTTGCTAATCGTCCCGTCTTGCGAAGTAACCGTTACATCTTGTTTGTAAACCCCAACTTTGGGAGTTTGAATCGTGAATGTACTAGCAGGAAAAACAAGAGATGAATTGTTTTCTGTCTGGATAGTAATAGTTGGATTGCTTTGTCCGCAATCCAGTAAATGATTTATTTGCTGTTGTGGATTTTCAAAGCTTTGATTACCAATCGTAATTTGTGCTATTGAGGCACTACCGTTTGTAATTACAAGAATTTGAGAAACAGTATTGGCAGACAGATAATTATCATTACCATCCTGATGCGCCACAATCGTAATTTCTCCTGACTGAAGTAGCGTTACCAATCCTGAAGAAGAAATAGTTGCAGGAGCAAGGGCAGAGGTATAATTAAAAGTATAAGATACAGGAAGGCCTGAATTTGATTTTCCTTCTAATTGAAAACTATTGTCTTTGCCTATATTTTTAGTGGGCAAATCGTCAAAAGTAATTTGCTGAGCAGCTTTATTAATCTTAATCTCTGCAGTAAGAACTATTGGAGTACAATTAGACATTTGCCAAGCAGGCGTTATCGTAGCAGTAACGGTATAAGTACCACTATTTGTTGCACTATTAGCACTTCCTGTTGCAGGAGTTGTGGTATAAGTTACGGTTGCTCCAGCAGGAAGATTGTCTATTTGAATGGCATGCGGGTTTCCGTCATAGCTAAATTCTTTATTACTAAAGCTAACTTGTTTAAGGGGCGAAGCAATTACATTTATGGTTTGAGTTTGTGTAGTGTTATTATTGCTGGCATCGGTATACTTCCAGGTAATTGTATAACTGCCTTCTGTAGTATAGCTTAAGGGATCATTTGTTGTAGCATTGATTACTCCGTTACAATTATCAGTAGCAGTAGGAATAGCGATATCAGTTGCTAAAACCGCACAATAATTAGTAATATTTGGTAAATTTGTTACATCAGGAACCGGTACAATTACATCAGGAACCGGTACAATTACATCAGTAATCGTTGTTATAGTTACAGATCGCGTAATTGTACATAAGTTGGCATCGGTAATAGTTACTGTGTATATACCGTCAGTTAAACCTGTTGCTGTTGCACCTGTACCTCCGGCGGGCAACCATAGATAGGTATAATCTCCTGTGCCACCTGTTACGTTTACAGTAGCCGAACCATTGTTACCTCCATTGCAGGAAACATTATTTTGGGTTGTTGTAGCGCTAAGTGCAAATAATGGCTGAGATATTGTAAAATCCTGTTTAGTTGTACAAAGATTAGCATCTTGAACAGTCACAACATAATTACCTATAGAAAGACCAGTTGCTGTAGCTTCATTACCTCCTGATGGCGACCAAGTATAAGTGTATGGAGAAACTCCACCTGTTATATGTACTGTTGCAGATCCATTGGTTCCCCCATTACAAGAAACATCTATTTGTGAACCAGCTGTAGCAACTAGTGCAGAAGGTTCGCTTATAAGAATATCTTCTAAAGTAAAAGTACAGTTATTATTATCGGTAACCTCTACGCTGTAAGTACCCCCGGCAAGTCCTGATATTCTTTGTGTTGTAGCATCTCCGGCATTTTTGGACCATTTGTAGGTGTATGGAAAAGCACCACCTGCTGCATTAACTGTAACAGATCCATTAGCTGCTCCGGCACAAGATATGTTTTCTTTTGTAGCCACTTTAATTGTTAAAGCTTCTGGCTCTTCAATATGAATATCTGATACAGAACTAGTACACCCATTACTATCTGTAACGGTTACCTCATATGTTCCGGCCGTTAGCCCCCGCAGATGTAATAGAACTAATTGCTCCGTTTGAGAAACCGGCATCACCTACATTTTTCCAACTTGTACCATCGTATTTTACGACTGAAGCTTTATTTCCTAAAACTACATCTTGATAAGCCATATAAGGTTTACCAAATAAGTCAGATTTTATACTGGGAAAATTGGCATGACTTGTAGCAGTTGTTTCTCCCAGAGTCTCCCAAGTTGTATTTTCAAATTTTTGAACTAAAATTTTGCCTCCGGCATTAAGATCTGCATATCCTACAATAAGACTGCCCGATAACCCGAAAGTCATTGATGGTGCATCGTTTAATGATGCATTCGAGAAACCTTGAGTACCTACAACGTGCCATTCTCGGGTAGTATTATATTCGGGTGATTCAACATTTAGAACAACAGCTTTTGAGATTACTTCGATTCCATTATTTGCAACTAATCTATATTGATAATTATTCATAGAAACCGGAGCATTATTAATATACATTCTTGCTTTTGTAACATCTCTGTATGTAGCACCATCAACTATAGATGTAAATGTATTTCCGCCATCTGTACTCACTTGCCATTGGTAAGTAAGAGAACTTCCCGTTACAGTAGCACTAAAGCTTGCGGCCTGACCGCCTGTAACCATGCTATTAAGAGGCTGAGAGGTTATAACGGGAATATCAAGATCATATTTCACGACATGAGCCTTGCCTGTTGTTCTGTCATCATAGACTATATAAGGCATTCCCTCTGGATTAAAGGCAAGTGAACCATTTGAAAGAGATAAAATATTATCTGTTTTAATTTTTTGCCAATCTGTACCATCAAATTTAAATAGTAAGTTTTTAAAATCTGAAGTATAGGCATGTATATACGGTGTACCTGTCGGGTCTAAAACTAAACGAGAATATTGCGTTACAATATCAGAAACAAATGCAGCACCTACTGGTATCCAGTCTGTACCATTAAACTTTACTACTTTTATCTTATTACCATTTACTTCATCTCTATAAGACAAGTAAACAGTATTTGCCGCATCAATCGCAACAGTAGTAGAGTGAACAATGCCTACAGAAATTTCTGGTGTACCCACATTTTGCCAGTTTGTACCATTAAATTTTATTACTCTTGCTTTACCACCATTACCTCCATCTCGATATGCAACGTATTCTGTATTAAATGAATCAAATGCGGTAGAAAAATAGATTGCACTACCATTTGAGAAAATAGGAGATCCAACCTGAACCCAACTTGTACCATTAAATTTCTTGGCAGTTCCGTTAAAATTCAATTGAGTATCATAATATACGGCATGAGGCGTATCAAAATTATCAAAAGAAAAGGATATAAAACCTGCTTCTCCTCCTGAAAAACTAGCATTTCCTAATGTTTCCCAATCTACACCATTAAATTTTTTTACAATTCCTCTATAACCTAAGAGATTAGAATAGGAAAGATAAGGCACGCCTGAAGAATTAGTAGCTATAACAGGTTGATTTACCCAATCTGTTGTTAAGCCATCTGTAGGCAGAGTTTCCCAAGTTGTGCCGTTAAATTTCTTTACGACAGCAAAATATTGCTGGTATTCATTTCTTCTATATGATATGTATGGGGTACCTGCAGGATCTATAGCAATAGAGGTAGATTGAACTCCAAGCTCAGAAATGTTTGCTGCTCCAACAAATTTCCAATCACGATTGCCTTCAAGAGAAGGTACACTAACTGCTAACGTTGCAGTGTTTGATAGTTCTATACCAATACTTGCACCAGATAATAGTACCTTATACTGATAACCGTTCATTGAGACAGGAGCTTTACTGATGTTTAAAGTCGCTGTGTTTACCCCACTGTAAACCCCACCATTTGATAACGCAGTAAATGAATTTCCGCCATTGGTTGAAACTTGCCAAAAGTAGCTAAATGAGCCGTTACCAAGCGTCGTAATACTAAAACTGGTAGGCTTTCCTGCGCTAACCGTATGAGATATGGGCTGAGTCCCGATGACTTGCGCTACGGCCGGAACTGCCGTAAAACACAAAAAGAGCAGCATAAGTCCCGTTTTAAAATAAGTTAGTAAGTAATTGTTTTTCATAATTCCTAAAATTGGATTAAAAATGAGTTATAATTTTCATTACAAAACTGAACTATAATAAACCAAAATCATACAGGGGGAAACCCTCATATTTTAGGATATGCTTTTTTATCTCATATAAAAAGATACTTTTGTTCAAAAGAAAAATCCATGTCAGTAAAAAAATATATAATACAATTTCGTATCCTTTTCTTCTTATGTTTATTGATTTTGGGAGCATGTAATAAGCAAAAAGAGGAGACAATTATATATAAAAAACCACTGAAGCTAAATTTTGATGCTACCTGCACCTGGTTAAATGATGTAGAGAATTACAATAAAAAAAATTATCTCTCTGTCTTTTATACATATTATAACCAAAAAATTAAGGAAGGAAAATTTATTGAAGCCAGCAGGGCGATGGAAATTGTAAGCTTAAAAAAATCTTCGCATGTTTCATTTGACAAGCCGTTTATGAATACCATTAACTTTTATTCTAAAAATTATAGAAATAAGGTTCCTGCAATCAATGCTTCTTTTGTAGAAAGCTATTTAGGGGATTATTATACTGATAAAGGCGAATTTGCAAAGGCAATTAGCTATTATACTAAGAATACACTTATTCCGGTTAACGATTATAAAAGCTGTTATAAAAAAGGAGATGCCTATAGTACTATTAGTTGGTGTTATCAATGTATTGGAGATCAAAAATCTGCTTTGGCAGCTAATTATAAGGCATTAGATTATTTTAAACAGACAGATCAAACCAATATTCTACAGACACTTTATGACAATTTTGGAGGAATTTATGAAGCGATGCATGATTATGATAATGCTTTAAAAAATAACAGTCTGGCGATTAAGTATACCAGAGGAGAGAAATACTCGAATGTTTACACCTATTTGTTTAACAGAATCAATATTTACGATCATGCCGGGCAGTATGATAAGATGTATGCATTGAGCGATTCTACCTATCATTCTTTTAAAAAAAGTGGTGAAGTCAATACCTGGATTGAAGTTCCTTTAACACAATATTATATCAAAAAACTCTACCATGAAGGTAAATTCGAAGAATCAAAAAATTTACTGGATGAATTGAAACCTGAGGTAATAGCGCTAAATTCTAATATCACGAATTTAGAATACGATGTTTTAGTAGCTGAATATGAAATAAAAAAGAATAAAGGAATAAAAGACACCAAATTGATTAAAAAAAGTATTCCGATACTTTTGGAGAATCGTCATTTTGGAAAATTACGAGATTGTTATAGCGTCTTATTAGACGATGCTGTTGCAAAAAAAGATTATAAAAATGCTCATTTGTATGCAGTAGAAGGGGCAAAAATCCAGGATAGTATAGCCAGTATGGAAATGGCAAATGCCGTAATTGAATTTGATGTAAAATATAAAACGAAGAAAAAAGAACAGCAAATAGCACTTCAGGAAAATACGATACAAAATAAAAACACCACAATAGCTTTACTGGTTTCGGTTTTAATTGGGCTTGGACTTATTGGTGTGGCACTTGTACTTTTGCAAAAGCAGAGAAAATTAAAAAAAGAAAAACAAAACACACAATTATATACCAAGCAGCTCTTAGAAAAAACAGAAGAAGAACGCAAACGTATTGCAAGTGATTTGCATGATAGTGTGAGCCATGAGTTGTTGAGTTTGAAAAATACTTTTGAAGAAAATGCAGAAAGTACCAATAAGAAAATAGACGGTATTATTAATGATATTCGAAGTATTAGCCGAAATCTTCATCCTATAATGTTTGATAAAGTGGGATTGAAAGCGACTATTAATCAAATGGTAGAACGAACTCAGAATGTTAATGATTTTATGGTTACTGCCGAAATAGATTATAAGGGTTCTTTGAGCTCTGTGGTCGAATTGCAAATCTATCGTATCATACAAGAAGCATTGTCTAATATCATTAAATATGCTGATGCAGTTGCAGCAAGAATTAGTGTGATTGAGTATAAAAGTACTATTGTCATTGAAATAAAAGACAACGGAAAAGGGTTTAATGTTCAGGAAACCTTAAACAATAATCATTCATTTGGTCTGCACAACATTATCGAAAGGAGCAGGGCAGTAGGAGGAGAGGCAAAAATTGTTTCAGACCCTAATGGAACAATTATAACTATTGAAATAAAAAAACACCTATGAATGTATTAATAGCCGACGATCATCCCTTTACCTTACAAGGCACCAAAAGTTTTGTAGAAGCATATGGTTATAAAGTAGCAGATACTTGTTCAAACGGAGTGGCAGCCTTAAATTTAATCAAATTGCACCATCCGGATATTGCCATTTTAGATATTAATATGCCGGGTCTCGATGGCTTAGATGTGAGCCTGAAAGTGCAGGAAAGTAAATTAAGGACTAAAATTATTTTACTCACGATGCACAAAGAAATGACTATTTATAAAAAAGCTATAGAATACGGTATTTATGGATATATCTTAAAAGAGCATGCACAAACAGAACTGGAAAAATGTCTTGAGGAAGTTGCAAAAGGAAACCGTTATGTTAGTACTTTTTTAGAAGATGATTTGTTTCAGGATCATTCAAACGATGATAATCTGTTATCTAAATTAACATTATCTGAAAGAAAAATTATTGAACTTATAGCACAACAAAAAACAAGCAAACAAATAGCAGGATTATTATTCCTGTCTGAAAAAACTGTGGAAGGACATCGAAGTAATATCATTGAAAAACTAGGATTGCCAAAAGAAAAAAATATTTTGTTAAAATGGGTTATTCTAAATAGAATATAGATTCCTGAAATATGTAATTAGGCTGAACAATTAGTTTTAGGACAATCTGCCAGCTGAAAAGATGCGGAGTGCAATAGGTACGAGTAGGGAAGCAGAGAGCAACCATTATACAGGCTGCACAGCCAACAGTTTACAATTAATTTTTATATTTGAGGATTAAATAAATAAAATGAGCGAAAAAACGAAACCATATGCCTTAATAACTGGCGCCAGCAAAGGCATTGGAAAATCTATTGCTTATGAAATGGCGAAACTAGGTTATTCGCTATTGCTTGTTGCAAGAAGCGAAGAGGAATTAAAAGCACTATCTGATGATCTTCAAGCTAAATACGGTATCAATGCTGCTATTTTATCGATTGATCTTTCGATAAATAGTGCATCGCTAAAAGTAACCGATTGGATAAAAACGAATAATTATCGAGTTGGCTTTTTAGTTAACAATGCCGGTTATGGTGTGTGGGGCAATTTCAGCCAGTCTTCTCTAACAGATCAGCTTGGCATGATGCAACTTAACATGAATGTAGTGGTAGAACTTTCGCATTTATTAGTACCCATACTTTCACAAGAAAAACAAGCCTACATTTTAAACATATCGAGTACAGCTGCCTACCAGGCTGTACCTACACTAGCCGTTTATTCAGCCACAAAGGCTTTTGTTTTATCGTTTACACGGGCCTTGCGTTTCGAACTTGCCCCAACTTCAATTTCTGTAACCTGTTTTAGTCCGGGGCCGGTTGATACTGGTTTTGCTGAAAGAGCTGGTTTAAACACTTTTAGCAAAATGGCAGAAAAGTTTAATATGCAACCTGATGAAGTTGCAAAAATGGCAGTAAAAGCCATGTTCAGCAAAAAATCTGAAGTGATTCCGGGTTTTACAAATATCATTTCGGTTTATGCTAACCGCATACTACCAAAGGCTTTTATCGAAAAAACTGCCGCCGGAATCTATAAAATTTAATTTTTTCGAAAAAAAAATAAAAAAATATCCTTTGCAAAAGAGAAATTATATTACATTTGTTTTAATATCTACTAATCCTATAGAGTATGTCAAATAAAAGAAATAAGTTTAATTTTCCTAAAGACCAAATGCACGCCAATATGCGAATGTGTTGTTGCTGTTGTTGCTGCTAATCTTTTAGATAAAATTATTAAACTTTATTATTTCATTTATTAAATCTATATTATCATGATATCTTCTTATAAAACTTTTACCCTTACTGAGCAATTAACTGCCGAGCAAATTGACTTTTTTAACCAATATGGCTTTATCCATTTCAAAAAATTTATAAATCCTGAAACTGTTTCATCCATCATTGATGCCTCGAAACAAGTACAGCAAAAATGGATTGACAATGACCTTCAAAAAATAAATGGTGTTCCTATTAAATATGGAAAAGATTTAGATGGTTCTCCTATTGTACAGCGTTTTGCTTTTATCAATCAACATCATCAAACCTTAAGCGGCCTTTTACTTGATCCAAGATTTAATAGTTTATTACCATTGGCAGGCGATGAGGCTAGATTAGGCACTGAAGAAAAAGACGGAATGGTTTTCAATCATTATATCAATGGGCCAGAAAGTAAGTTTACTAAAATGGGATGGCATACAGATGGTTTGAGAGATATTTTTTATGGTGCAAAATTAAACCCTATGCTAAATGTGGGTATCCATTTAAGCACTTTACAACCTGAAAATGGCGGTCTTAAGATCATTCCGGGTACTCACAAGCAAAATATTTATCAAATGCTTTTCCGTAAAAAATACTTTTTAGACAATAAAGCTGATCCAGAAGAAGTTTCCATAAATCCGGAGGCCGGAGATTTAACCATTCACGATGGCCGTTTGTGGCACAGAGTGGCAGAATCCTCTATCCGTGGCGAAGAAAGTAGAAGAAGAGTTATTTATATTCCGATTATAGCAGGAAAATATGCTCCTAAAAACGAGAACAGTCCAACGGTTTTCTATCAACGTTTTGCGGGAATTGTTAAATAATATGCTGATTGCCCTCGCATTTAGTTATCTGATCAGATCAGGTAAGCTAAAAAGAACCACTGATTTTTTTAAAAATACCCATAGAAAAATAAAATTAAAGCTAGAATTGGCTATACTATCAGGCTTGCAAATATTGCGTTATTGATGGGACAAGAAACACAAATTGAAGGTTATAGTGCAATTGTGCAAAGAACATTTTCAGACCGTAAGCGAACTAATATTCTAAAAAGGGCAGAACAGTTAACGATTGTATTTTTGCTTCCAAAAGTGCCTAAATTCATTTCGCCAAACGTACTCACTTTAATTGGTACACTTGGCTCAGGATTAGTTTTTTTAGCTTTTGTTTTAGGTACTTACATAGCAAATTGGTATTTGCTTTTGGGTATTATCGGTTTGGTTATAAATTGGTTAGGCGATTCTTTAGATGGAAGATTGGCGTATTATAGAAATATTCAACGCCGTTGGTATGGTTTTGCACTCGATATTATTGCCGATTGGATTGGTATTGTACTCATAGGTTTTGGCTACTACATTTATGCTAAAAATGGCACACAAATAATAGCCTTTACTTTTGTCGCATTGTATGGTTGGTCTATCATCATCAGCCAGTTACGCTACAAAATTACAAATGAATACCGTATAGATTCTGGCTTTGTTGGACCAACAGAACTTAGATTTATTATTGCCTTAATTTTAATTATTGAAGTTTTATTTCAGGGATCAATTGCATATTTGGCTGGTTTAATTACTATTATATTGCTTATAATCAATACTGCTGATAGCTTGAAACTTTTAAAGTTGGGCGATTTAAAGGATAAAACCCACGACTGATATGTTTAGGAAAAAATCCATTATTACTTTTCTGCGAGCACAAGTTGCAGCATTTTTGGGTGGTATTACAGATTATGGCTTGATGATTTTATTGACAGAAGTATTCAAATTGCATTTTACCTTTTCTATTTTAATCTCCGGGACCGTTGGCGCAATTATCAATTTCAGTATCAATAGATTTTGGGTATTTAAAAATCAATCTGGTTATAGCAGCCACATTAATAGTCAGCTTTTTAAATTTGCGTTGGTGGTTTTGGGAAGCATCTCCTTAAAATCATGTGGTACGCTTATTTTGCAAAAAGTATTTCAAATCGATTATAGAATAGGAAGATTAATCACAGATACTTTTGTTTCTTATGGATTTAATTATCCGCTGATTAAATATTGGGTTTTTAGGGCAAACAAAAAACAGATTAATCCAGAAAGTAATTAGGGAAATCCGTTTTTATCAGCGTTTTTGCTTTAGCGAATCAGTAAAATCAGCGTCTAATTTTGACGCGGATAAAACAGATTTACTTCGTAAAAACGCGGATAAAAACGGATTTGATCTGTAATAATTTAAAAGCTTAACTTAATGAGATTGCACGATCCTATCCCGATCCCGAAACTTCGGGACGGGATAGATTTTATGTGTAAAAGAAGAAAACAAAAAGAAACTTAGTTTACATAGCCAACTATGTTTGTTTTAAACAAGTGAAACGCCTTTTTTAAGCGTCCTAAAGCTATGTTTCTATGTGTTAGAATAATTATACCCCACAGGTTATATAAAAATTTCATTTATGAATAAAATACCATTTAAAAATTTCACAAAATCACTAATCGTTATAACGATCTTGGTAAATATAATTTCTGGAAATCTATTGGCACAATCCAAAAATCCATCGCCATTAAATTTTCCAACGCCCAAAAATATAGATAATATGCTGTTTTATATTCAGCGGGACCCAAATGTAAACACGGCGATATATGCTATAAACTACCAGGAAGATGGAAAAATAGACAAAAGCAATCCCATAAAAGCGTACTGGATTCGATATGCAGAGAAGGGAGAAAAAAAAGATTTAACTTATATGCAACGTAAATTTGCATACGGAATAGAAAGTAAAACGGTAAATAATGAGGAGTTTGAGCTTCAATTTGTATCGTACAAAAAGTTATCCTTAACCTTAAAAAAGATAGATTCAGATCAAAAATACCATGTTTTCGTAAGTGTAAATCAGAAAAAAATTCAGGTAGAAAAAATATTTGTGCGCATTGAAGGCGGTTCATTTTGGTTACCAAATGTAAAGTATGCCGAAGTCACCGGAATTGATGCTTCTTCAAATAAAACAATTACGGAAAGAATGGTATTATAATAAGATATCGGAACAACTATTTATATTTAAATGTAAGTACTTATAAATAACATAGAATAGACATAAAAAAAATCCCATTTCTTAACGAAATGGGATTTTAATTTTGTGACCATTAAGGGAAAAAATTTCAGATATTTTACGGAAAACTTAAAAAAGATTGCCTTGCTATAAGTAGTGGCTGTCTTTGTATGTCTTCAGCATTTTGGTTTGGACGGTGCTTTTAGGGATTAAAGGAAATAGTTCTTTGATTGCAAGCAAAAGTTATGGAATAATTTATTCGAAATAGAACAAACCGCCATAACTTTTTGCACAAAATTTGAAATCGACTCCAGACTGAAGTTTTTTTTAAACCAAATTATCATTTTTAATAGATTTTAGTTGTATCCCAAAAAAGAGTAAAACATTAAAAAAAAGGGCTCTCTGTATTTTAATATCAGCTATAAGGCTGAATTTGTTAGTGTTTTGCTTCAAAATGTCCCCCAATTTGTCCCCCCTTCTTTTTTTCGGACGGGTTAATTAAGTACTATTTTTGGCACTTTAGGGATCACATACTTAAAAATAACTTTAAGTTAGAAATATCTAAGACGTCTTTCCAAAGTAGTAATCCTAATTAACCTATTTACGAAGCTAGATTTCTCCTTAACTATTATATCCTGACGACAAATAAAAGTTTTAGAGCCATTAATACTAAATTAATTTTATGAAAAAAATTCTACTATTATTTTTTTGTTTATCCTTTTACACTTTATACGCTCAAATTCATATTGGTACATCGGGAGGGACTAATACCGATTTTGTATTTCCTTGTTATGATGGGGCGGGCTATAGTTATACACAACAAATTGTTCTGGCAAGTGAATATCAGGCAGAGGATGGAACAACTGGACCCATCACGCAAATTAAATGGAAAATTACTGGCGGAGCTGTAAACGCATCTAATTTTAATAATTGGTCGGTTTATTTAGGTCATACAACCAAAACATCATTTTCTTCAGCTTCTGATTTTATTCCTGTAGCTGATCTTACGTCAGTTTATTCTGGAATAGTGACTATTACACAAGATAATCAATGGATAACGATTGATTTACCTACAAGTTTTAATTACAATGCCTCTGACAATTTGGTCGTTGCTGTTTTACAAAATGCAGCAGGATCATCGACCCCTTATTTTTCAGCTTATACACCCACAACTATAGGAAACAGGGGAATATTGGCTTATGGTGCTGCGACAGTGAATATTAACAATTTGACAGCTAGTGATATTAGTCTTAGGCAAACAATTGCTCAAATTCAGTTTACAGGGGCGCTAAAAGATTGCTATAAACCTCAAAATCTAATAGTATCAAATAGTATAAATGGAAATGTAACTTTAAACTGGAGTAACCAACAAAATGCTTTAGATGGTTATTTATATGAATTACGGACTTCAGGGTTACCTGGGAACGGCGGCTCCGGTTTGGTAGAATCCGGAAATATTGCTGCGGGAGTTGTAAGTAAAACATACAACAATCCTCCTTTGAATACGAAATTAACCTATTATATTAAGGCTTTGTGTAGTACTAATGAGGAAAGTAATTGGAGTAAAGTTGTTTTTACAATAATTGCACCTCCACAAGCAGCAGCTAATCAAGATTTTTGTATCAATTTTAATGTTAGGTTAAACAATCTTTCTGTACAAGGGGAAAATATAAAGTGGTATGGTGCTGCAACAGGCGGAAATGCTTTGATAAATACAACTGTTTTGACCAATAATACTACTTATTACGCAAGTCAAACCGTAAATGGAGTAGAAAGTATTGAAAGAGTTCCTGTTCAGGTTACATTAAATACTCTTCCTAATTCACCTGTAATTGCTTCACCGTACGTTTATACCAATATAAATGCAACTTTAGCCACCTTAATAACAAGTGCCGCTAATCCTAAATGGTATGTCAGTAATAGTGCTGCTTTTCCTTTATCATCCGGCACTGTCTTAAACAATGGGCAAACCTATTATGTAAGTGAAAACGATGGTGTGTGCGAATCACCACGAACAGCCGTAAAGGTTCAGCTGGATCCAAATAATAATCCGTGTGCTAATTGGGGTACCGGTCCTAATCAGGATTATGATTGTGATGGCGTAATTAACAGCGTCGATTTAGACAATGATAATGATGGTATTTTAGACGATGAAGAACGCGATGTATCTACAACCGCTACTGTATTTAATTTATTCGCACCACCAGCTGAAGATGGTATGATAAAACAATGGAACATTAACATTTCTGGGGCTGCAGGTACAGAGATTAATTTCAGAAATAATTTTTATACAATACCAAATTCTGGTGCATTAACGATTAATGTACCACAAACAGGAATTCCTATAATGCAATTGAATACAGTAGAAAATAATAAAAGTTATATATTGAGCGCAACGGGACCAGTGACTATTGTTCAGGAGTTAACAACCAGTCGTCCTGCAAGTGATTCTTGGATCGTCCTGCCAGAAAAGCTTTGGGGAACCGAATACAGATTGTTTACAGATACTCAAAGAGGTAATTATCAATACGCAGCTATTTATAGTAATATTGATAATAATCAGATTATAATAAAAAATAAGGAAGGACTCCTTCAAAAAACTTTTACTCTAAATATTGGACAAACTTATTTGCAAGGAGGTAATAAATTGGATATGACTGGTTGGACTATCAGTTCAACCCAACCTTTAGGAGTTATTATGGGAGTCGATGTTGCCTGGAACCCATCTGGTGGAGGTGAGAACCTGAACATAATGTTGTTGCCAACTAATCAGTTAGGAACAAAACATTACATCCCAAATAATAATCCGAATACTACTTACGTAATGGCTGAAGAGCCCAATACTGAGGTAAGAATCGATGGTGTTTTGATTAAAACATTGCTCGATGCGGGTGATGTTTATAATTTTAACGTAGCTCTTACTGATCTTAAAATACTTGAAACAAGTAAAAAAGTTACTGTTTGGCAAGTAACACCCAATAATAATGACCCTTCATGGTTAAATGTTTTGGATGCAAATAAAGCAGTTACCAGCTTTAATTTTACTACACCAAGTTCTATGATTTATTCAAATGTTTTAGCTTTAATAGTAAATACAGCGAGTACTTCTTTAATTCGTGTCAATGGAGCAGCGATTACAGGTTGGGTACCTTTTCCTTCTGATCCATCATCGTCTCTTGTAAAAATAACAAATATCGTCGCAGGTCAATCAATAACGGTTAATTCAACTACGAATCAAGTACCTATTTTGTCTGCATATACTGGTATAGGAGATGTTATATCCAATGCAACATCACCATCAATAGGTAATTTTAATATTGAGACGGGAAGTTTAGTTATTGAAAATTCATTGGACACTGATAATGATGGAATACCAGATTATTTGGATCTTGATAGTGATAACGACGGCTGTAGCGATGCCAATGAAGCATATAATAGTAAAACTGCCGAAGGCTCAGATGGAAATATGATGTATGGTGACGGAAATCCTCCAGCAGTTGATTCAGACGGAAAGGTAATTGGGGCTAATTATTCAGGAACGAATCCAAACGTTAGAAAACCAGGAAAGAGTAGTAGTATTACGGCACAACCCGAAGATGCTGTTTCAGATGTATCAGGAAGTGTAAGTTATAATGTAAGTATAATGGCTGGTTCTGGCACAACTTTATACCAATGGCAATATAGTGCTGACAAAGGAATTACCTGGAATGATTTAGTCGACACACCAGTCTATTCAGGTACAACAACGCCAACTTTAGTCTTAACTAATATCCCTTCATCTCATCATAATTACGGTTATCGTATAGTGATTAACCAGTCTGATTTTATTTGTGGTGAAGTTTTTTCTGATGCAGCTAATTTATGTCTTGTAACTACATCTCAAGCTCAAATTGTTAATGATAAGTGTGCCATTATAGAAATTGCAGGAAATATTCCTGTACTAGGTACCGGAAGTTGGAGTATTGTAAGTGGTTCTGGAGGGACAATTACTAATGTTAATGAGGCAGAAACTTTCTTTAGCGGAATTCCAGGAACTACCTATGTGCTAAGATGGACAATAACAAACGGAAGTTGTAGCAATTCTAGTGATGTAACAATATCTAATATTCAAACAGCATTAAACAGTGTTCCAACACAGGCAGATGCATTATGTCAAGGTTCAGCAACTGGTTCAGCAACAGCAACTATTACAGGCGGTGTAGCTCCCTACAGTTTTGTCTGGAACAATGGTGTTACATCAACAACCAATGAAGCGGTTAATCTAAATGAAGGAACCTATGAAGTAACTGCAACCGATGATAATGGATGTGTCATTAAACAAAAATTTATAATTGTAGTAGCATCAGATATCATCAGCCCAACAGTTGTGACTCAAAATATAGCGGTTCAGTTAGACGCCACAGGAAAAGCAGTTATTATAGCTTCTCAAATCGATAATGGTTCTACTGATAATTGTGCTATTGCTACAATAGCTTTAGATAAAACCACTTTTGATTGCACGAATATTGGCGACAATTCAGTGATATTGAAAATAACAGATGCCTCAGGAAATTCGGATACAGCTACTGCCACAGTTACTGTCGAAGATAAAATTAACCCAACAGCCGTGGCTCAAAATATAACGGTTCACTTAGACACCACAGGAAAAGCAGTTGTAACGGCTTCTCAAATCGATAATACTTCTACTGATAATTGTGCTATTACTACAATGACTTTAGATAAAACCACTTTTGATTGCACAAATATTGGCAACAATTCAGTAATACTGACAGTAACGGATGCCTCAGGCAATTCGGATACAGCCACTGCCACAATTACTGTTGAAGATAAAATCAAACCAACTGTTGTAGCTCAGGATATTACCGTTCAGTTGGATGTCACAGGAAAAGCAGTTATTATAGCTTCTCAAATTGATAATGGTTCTACTGATAATTGCGCTATTGCTACAATGACTTTAGATAAAACCACTTTTGATTGTACAAATATTGGTAGCAATTCAGTGATACTGAGAGTAACGGATGTTAATGGAAATTCGGATACAGCGACTGCCACAGTTACTGTCGAAGATAAAATTAAACCAGCAGTTGTAACAAAAAATATAACGGTTCAGTTGGATGCCACAGGAAAAGCAGTTATAACGGCTTCTCAAATCGATAATGGTTCTACTGATAATTGCGCTATTGCTACAATGACTTTAGATAAAACTACTTTTGATTGCACGAATATTGGTAGCAATTCAGTAATACTGACAGTAACGGATGCCTCAGGAAATTCGGATACAGTGACTGCCACAGTTACTATCGAAGATAAAATCAAACCAACAGTTGTGGCTCAGAATATAACGATTCAGTTAGACGCCACAGGAAAAGCAGTTATAACAGCTTCTCAAATCGATAACGGTTCTACGGATAATTGTGCTATTGCAACAATGACTATAGACAAAACCACTTTTAATTGCACGAATATTGGAAGCAATTCAGTGGTACTGACAGTAACTGATGTTAATGGAAATTCGGATACCGCCACCGCCACAGTTACTGTACAGGACAAAATCAAACCAACAGTTGTAGCTCAAAATATAACGATTCAGTTAGACGCCACAGGAAAAGCAGTTGTAATAGCTTCTCAAATCGATAACGGTTCTACTGATAATTGTGCTATTGCTAGAATGACTTTAGATAAAACCACTTTTAATTGCACAAATATCGGCAACAATTCAGTGGTACTGACAGTAACAGATGTTAATGGAAATTCAGATACAGCCACTGCCACAGTTACTGTCGAAGATAAAATCAAACCAACAGTTGTGACTCACAATATAACGGTTCAGCTGGATATCACAGGAAAAGCAGTTGTAACGGCTTCTCAAATCGATAATGGTTCTACTGATAATTGTACTATTGCAACAATGACTATAGATAAAACCACTTTTGATTGCACAAATATTGGCAGCAATTCAGTGATACTGACAGTAACAGATGTTAATGGGAATTCAGATACAGCCACTGCCACAGTTACTGTCGAAGATAAAATGAAACCAACAGTTCTAATAAAAAATATAACGGTTCAACTGGATGCCACAGGAAAAGCAGTTGTAACGGCTTCTCAAATCGATAACGGTTCTACTGATAATTGTGCTATTGCTAGAATGACTTTAGACAAAACCACTTTTGATTGCACGAATATTGGAAGCAATTCAGTGGTACTGACAGTAACTGATGTTAATGGAAATTCGGATACCGCCACCGCCACAGTTACTGTACAGGACAAAATCAAACCAACAGTTGTAGCTCAAAATATAACGATTCAGTTAGACGCCACAGGAAAAGCAGTTATAACAGCTTATCAAATCGATAATGGTTCTATTGATAATTGTGCTATTGCAACAATGACTTTAGATAAAACCACTTTTGATTGCACAAATATTGGCGGCAATTCAGTGATACTGACAGTAACGGATGTTAATGGAAATTCAGATACAGCGACTGCCACAGTTACTGTCGAAGATAAAATCAAACCAACAGTAGTAGTTCAAAATATAACGGTTCAGTTGGATATCACAGGAAAAGCATTTATAACGGCTTCTCAAATCGATAATGGTTCTACTGATAATTGTACTATTGCAACAATGACTATAGATAAAACCACTTTTGATTGCACAAATATTGGCAGCAATTCAGTGATACTGACAGTAACGGATATCTCAGGAAATTCGGATACCAAAGCAGTAATTGTTACAATAGAAAAAGCGCCATCTCCAAATACTCTCAATTTATTGCAGAAATTTTGCGCAATTGATAAACCATTAGTTTCAGATATTTCAATACCGTATAACGTTTTAAATTGGTTTGCAGATCCATTGTCAACACCGGCGCTTTTATCTCAGGAGGTTTTACGTTCAGGAATTTATTATGCAGAAGTCTCAATTAATGCCTGTAACACCAACCGTATTCCTGTTACTATAATAGTGAATGATGAGGCTGCTCCAAGCGGAAACGCAATACAATATTTCTGCAGAGAGAAAGAGACAGCAATTTCAGATCTTATCACCAATGAAAAAGAAATACTTTGGTACGATACCGCCTCTGGAGGAGTTCCATTAGATAGTGATACATTATTAGAAGATAAACATAAATATTATGCGTCTTACTTTGGTGCAGAGTGTGAAAGCACCAAAAGATTTGAGGTTGAAGTTATTTTTAATTATTGCGATGTCATCATAAAGAATGGAATATCAGCAAATGGAGATGGAAAGAATGACTATCTCGCTATTGAAGGAGTACTAACATTTGCCGACAATCAACTTGAAATTTTTAATACTTCAGGTAGTTTAGTTTATAGCATTACTCATTACGGACAAGGAGATAATTTATTTAGAGGTTTTGCCAATAAAGGTTTAGGTCGCGGAAAAGGATTACTTCCTTTTGGAACGTACTACTACATATTTAGTTTTACGAATAATGAAAATAAACGAGTTACCAAAAAAGGGTTTTTACACCTTAATCCTTAAATCTAAAACCGAATAACAAAATGAAATGCAATTCTATAATAATTTTACTGAACTTATTATTCTCATTTTTAGCAAATGCGCAACAAAACGCCCAATTTTCAGATTACAAGATCAACATGTCCAGCTTTAACCCAGCCTTTGCCGGCTATTATGACGGAAGTATTCTTTTAATACACAGATCACAATTTACAGGAATTGAAGGCGCTCCTGAAACTCAAAACCTGAATATTAATGTACCAATTTCTATATATATGGGAACTGGTTTTAATCTGATAAACGAAAATCTTGGAGTAACTCAAAAGCTGATAGCAACAGCAGATTATTCGTATACAATTTATACTAATGATTACAATATGATAACCTTTGGTTTAAAAGGAGGTATAAGTAACCTTAATGTAAATTACTCCAGGCTTGATCTTGGGCAAGGTAATGACGTGAGTTTCGAAAATAATATTAATAATTTGATCAGACCCCGAATTGGAGTTGGTTTTTTATACAATGCACCCAGTTGGTTTGTTGGACTATCAACTCCCAATTTTATAAAAGAAATTGACGATCCAAGCATCAAAAGCACACCGTTAACAACAAATTCAGAGTTTTATCTGATCACCGGATTTCTAACAACAATTAATAATAATTTGTTGTTTAAACCGTCTATTTTGGCTAAAAAAGCTAAAAACGAACCATTTGTGATTGATCTTGCACTTAATTTTGAATTGCAGGGGAACTTTAGATTTGGAGTTTCGTATCGTTGGGATAATGCAATAACGGCAACGGTAGGCATTAATTTTATGGAAAACTTTCAGGCAGGTTTTACCTATGATCGTAATATAAATGGTTTGGGCGCATATGCTCCCTCATCAAATCAGTTTTATTTAAAATACGTCTTTAAACATGCTAAAGATATTCGTAGAGATAATTTTAGTTTTACGAGTCCAACCAATAACATTGGTTTTTAATGTAAGAATGATTTAAGTTTTTCCGTGTATGTGAAAATTTCTAGGCCTGTCGCATCTGGGAATAACTTTTGTCTTTAAAATTTTAAACCAATGGAAAAATGCATATAAAATGTGATTGCTATTATAATAAAGGCTGCATATTTTAAGCCTTAATTAAGATATTTTAGTAAGATATAAAAAAAGGCGCCAATTGAAAACAATTGGCGCCTTTTGGCTTGTGTGCCCAGCATGGGCGATAACTCTAGGGTGTAAGTCCCGAACACACCTTTACAGTGGGAAGTGTTAGCTGAATGCAAGGGTGTCCATCG
>NZ_JBNNFM010000038.1:0-44050 GCF_050267765.1 Flavobacterium sp. NPDC079362
AAATCATTCAACAAGTAGTAATACATTGTGGTGGGGATCCTAGTAAATTAGAAACATTCAATACATGAAAGAAAGTTCCTTACACTCTTGGTTTTAAACTTTGACAAAGGTAATCTAGAATTGAATACTCTAATTGTGTGATTTTTATGCTATTACTTGACTGATTCGCTTTGCGAAAACGCGGATAAAACAGATTTTTTATTTGGAATCAAGTACTCTCCCCGTGGTCGAAAATGAAAAAATTATGAACAATTGTAATTTAACTTTCTAATGTTTATTAAGCTTTATGTGTCCGCCAAAAGTATAGGCTGCTGCGAGAGTAGGACCATTATATCCCCATTTTAAAAAACCGTTTAGTCTTTTTTCTACGGCATCAACTTTAAAATTTAGTCCCGTATATCCGGCGGTAAGGCTAAAGTTTTTGTGTACATTGTATAAAAGGGATAAATTATAGCTAATAATTCGCCCATCGATATCGTCAATTTTCAAAGCAAGATAATTTGCATTCACATACAAGCCAAAACGTTTTGTCAGGACAAATTCGCCCCAGATTCCAACATCAGGCAATGGAGCCGTGAAATTAAAACTATCTCTGTATTCTGTTACAGCCTGATTGGCATCAACGCGTAGCCCCAGATCTGTAAAAAGTACGTGGGCACCTATTAATAAACCGATTTCATATTTTGGTTTTACTAAAAAGGCATAACCGTAAGCAATCCGGGCAATCTGAACATCAAAAAACGCGGTTACTCTTGTGTTTATGTGGTAAGTATTTTCTCCAAAAGTGATGTCTTTTTCCAGAGTTTTGGTAGAACTTCTGTCTAAAGCAAAATATTCAAAACCTAATCTCGATCTTTTTGAAATACGCCAGTCAAATGTTGCCATAAAGGAAGCGCTTGATTTTGAGAATCCTAAGTCATTTTCGAGATCTATTTTTGTACCTCTGTTTCCATTGTTTGTACCTACTTCAATTTCAGTATTATTTACAGGAAAAAAAGCTCCGGCAGTTACTTTAAATCGTCTATCATGCCAGGGTAAATCTGTGGCGTCATAATCCTGCGGATTTTCTGAGTTATCATTTTGTATAGCAGGCAGGGAATTTTCGATTGGGATTTCAGAAGTGGTTTGAGCTTGAATCGAGAGACAAAAAAGAGAGACTATCAAAAAATAAAATAAGTTTTTCATTGGATTTATTTTTAAATTTTATTGATAAATTTTTAACACTTAAAGTTAACAAAAAAAATCACTCATTTTTATTTTTTATATTTTTTATTTGAATAAAAATACTGATTATCAATGAATTATGTGATTTGTTAAAATTAGTTGACATGTCACTCTTTTTTGTAATTTTGTCCTATGGAAAAAAATGAAGAAGATTTTAATACTTTTAATGATGGAATTTCAGAGAGTTTTTTCTTTCAGATACATCGAATGAAACGAACTATTTTTCGTCATACAAATGCCTTAATGAATGAAGCCGGAATAAATTTACAGTTAGAACAACTTCCGATAATTATGATTTTGCAACGAAAGAGTTTTTCTCAAAGAGAACTTTCTGATATTACAATGCGTGACAAATCTTCTATTTTAAGAAGTATAAATGCACTTGAAAAAAAAGTTTTAGTGAACGTTCAGAAAGATAAAGAAGACAAGCGTAAAAATATCGTAAGCCTCACGGAAGAAGGAATTAGTCTGGCAAAAAGCATTCGGCTCTTAATGAAACGATCAGAAGATGAGGTTTTGGCCGTTTTTTCAGTTAAAGAAAGAACAGAAGCTTTAGAAACAATCAGAGGTTATGCAGATAAATTGGATACGCTTTAAAACAGTACAATGATTTTATGAATTAGGCTGGTTTTCGAGGAATTTTTTATTCTCTAAAAAAAGTTCGCCACGAGTTACACAAATTAGCCCGAATTTTTATACAGAAGAAGAAGTAAATGCAATTCATGAAAATTTGTGCAATCCGTGGTATAAAAAAACATTAAAAACAAAAAATGCAAAATGAATAAAACTGAATTATTAGAAGGTCCGATACTTTCTTCATTATTAAAATTGGCTGTGCCAATTATGATTGCTAATTTACTACAAGCTGCTTATCAATTGGTTGATGCTTTTTGGGTGGGACGTTTGGGCGGAGATGCCGTTGCTGCAGTTTCTGTAAGTACACCTGTAATTTTTCTGATGATTGCTCTAGGAACCGGATTGGCAATTGCCGGATCTATACTTATCGCACAATATTTTGGTGCAGGACAGCAGGAAATGGTCAATCATGTTGCTGCTCAAACATTATTAATGGTTATTACAGTATCTATAGTGCTATCTTTTATTGGATATTGGCTGAGTCCGTATTTTTTATATTTACTTAAAGTCACACCACAAGTCTATAATAATGCGCTGGGCTTTATGCAGATTGCTTTTATTGGACTGGTTTTTAGTTTTAGTTTCATGATTTTTCAGTCCGTTATGCGAGGCGTTGGTCGTGTTACTTTGCCAGTATATATCGTATTGGGAACTGTAATTCTAAATTTTGCCTTAGATCCGTTGTTTATTTTTGGATGGAATTTTATTCCTGCAATGGGGGTAAAAGGCGCAGCTCTGGCAACTTTGTCTACTCAGAGCCTGGCAATCATCATTGGTTTTGTCATTTTGTTTAGAGGAAAACATGGTATTCATTTGCAATTAAAAGATTTTAAACCAGATTTTAAGCATATAAGAAAAGCGTTTAAAATTGGTTTTCCATCTTCAATAGAACAATCGATGCGTGCGATTGGATTAACCGCCATTACTTTTTTGATCGTACATTTTGGCACAACAACGGTTGCTTCTTATGGAGCCGGCTCTAACCTGATTCAGTTGATTATGATTCCGGCCTTGGGACTTTCTATGGCAATTGCTACTTTGGTAGGACAAAATATTGGCGCCGGGAATATGCTTCGTGCCGGAAAAATAGCAAAATTAGGTGCTTATTTAGGTTTTGGATTATTAACCGGAATTGGAATAATAGCATATGCTTTTGCGCCACATTTAATTGCTTTTTTCGTACCAAATGATCCCGCAGTTATCGAGGGAGGTACAACTTTCCTGAGAATTACGTGTTTGTCATGGGGATTTTTGGGACTTCAAATGTGTTTGTTAGGTGTTTTTAGAGCGGTAGGAAATACAACGCTTCCTATGATTCTAACATTGGTTTCGCAATGGGTTCTGCAATTTCCGCTGGCTTATATTTTATCGCATAATACCTCACTTGGAGCAGTCGGAATATGGTGGGCTTTCCCTGTTTCAACCGTTATTACTGCAATTGTGACAATGCTTATTTATGCAAAAGGCGATTGGAAAAAAGAGCGACTTACCGGTAAAACAAATAAACTAATAAATAAAGTAGAGAAAGAAATCGTAAAAGAAGGATTTGAGGTTAAGTAGGGCTTCTTTTGAAAGGTTTAAAGGTTTAAAAGAAAGCTCAAAGTTTTTCTGTAGAAGCGAGCAGTGCGTCTTTTTTTTGTGTTCAATATAAACCCGACGGGTTTTTAAAACCTGTCGGGTCTAACAACAGTAAATTTTTTTGGTCTCAAAAGGTTTTCTGTATGGGCGCACAGCAGTGCATTTTTTGCCTTTGATTCTGTAATCACATTTTTTTAGTTGTAGTTGTAATTGCCATTGCTATTGATATTTAAAATTGATTCTTTATATTTGAAAGTATAATCTGAAAACAATTATGGATAAAAAATTAAAGCAATTCTTCGTTAAGTCTTTTGTAGTGCTATTGTTGATTCATTTAGGGTATTTTTTATACGGCTATTTCAAGTTTGATGGCATAGGAAATATCTATATCAATACAGAGTTCTACAGGTTTAAATTTTATGATGATGTTTCGATTTCCCAATTTTTTGTTACCGGTTTATTTCTACTCATTTTTCTGATTTTTTTATTAAAAAATCATTCCAAACAAAATTATTCTTTTGCAAATTTGCTTAAAATTGGCGGTGTATTGCTGTTGGTTTCTTTTTTGAGTTTTTCATTTTTTCTCAGTTATAGTTTTGGTATGAATGCAAAATTGAAATCGGAATTGTCTGAAGCAAAATTCAATAAGGACAAAATGCTGCTGAATGTCCTGAATCCGTTTTTGTATAATTATACATCTTATAGCTCAGAGAAATTATTTAATCCGCTTAATATTCTATATCCGAAACCTTATCCGGTTATTGAGGTTGTCGACAGCACTTTGATTTCGGGTAACTATTATAGTGTTGACTATAGATATTACAGTATTGATACTTTGAAAATGCTGACAACAGATTTAAATAAAGTTTCGAATGCAGCGGGCACAATATTGGACAGCATTGGTTTTGGTAAAAAAGAACTTCTGGATCGAATAATTAAGAAGAATATAATAAAAGACAGTACTGAAATTATTTATAAGGGCAGAACCGTTGACCCGAGATATGATGTAGATATTTGCATATTTGTAGAGAACAATTCTTTGTACAAGCCTGTAAAAGGAGTTCCGGTTGAGAAACAGCAATATGATGCAGCGGTAAAACGATACAAACTGATTTATAAATATAAACCGGATTCGTTGGTAGCTAATTTTCAGAAACTGGATACTTTGCTTAAAAAGTATAGAGTACAAAGTTCTATTACTCCTAAACAGCTTGCTAAAGAGGTTGCCTATTTTAAAGATCATAATAATGAACTGCTCAACGGAATCAATAATAACTTTGACAGAAAGATATTAGAAGAAAAATTTACAACTTTGGACAGATTGTTTTATGAACCCAATTATCTTCATCCCTCGATTATTGGAATCTTTTTTGGTGTTGTTTTTGGTGCCTGGCTACTTGGGTTTCTAATTTATATTTTGTTTAATTATAAAAGAAAACGGCCTAGATAAAAAGACTAAATAGAGTTTTTACTTCTTTACATTTATATTTATTCCTGCCATTGCTATTGATTTAGACATTGCAAGTGCTATTCTAAACCCTGTTATAATCGGCTTTCCAGTGTACGATTGCTTTTTTTATAGCATCGCCCGTCAGGTTATTTTTTAAGGCGTCATCGATAAGAGGCAACAGTTCATTGTCGGGAGCAAATCGCAAGGCAAATATTTGATCATCAGTTAATTTGTATTCCAAATCTTCAAATCTTTTCCCGCTAAGAGTAAAGTAACGATAGCGAAGTTCTAATCGTACAATTCGGTTTTGAAGAATTAATGCATAATGTTGGCGCAACATAAAAGCAAGACAAAACAGGAACACAAAAACTACGCTTATAAACGACCAGATTAACGAATCGTCTGTTGTAAAAGCAAAGTAAATACTTGCAGCTAAGAAGATTGTCAAAACTGGATAGTAAACAAAATGATGTGGGGCATAATAGCGAATATGATTGTAATAGGTTTGAATTTTCATAATTTATTTGTTTTAAGTATGGCATAAAAAAACAAAAGCTACCCTAAAAAATAGAATAGCTTTTTTTCCAAAAATAAACTAACATAACCAATGTTTCCTTTATAAATTAAACTTATTAAAGTTTGTTTAGTAATATCAATATTTAAAAAAGCCTCACTTGCATGATCATCCTTTTTCATGGCTTTAATTTGTTTAGGGTAAAATTAGTCTCGCTTTGTTTGATTTATGTTATATTTTAAAATAGAAAAGTTCTAAAATTTCAATATTTAAGAACTTAATTGTTTTTTAGAAGAGAAGCAACAATCTGCCATTCCTCTAATTTTGATTGATATGTTTTGCTCGCATTTGCGGGACTTGTTGATGGTAACGTAATAAGTTGATACGCATTATTTAAGTGAACATATTTCCTGAAGAAAGCCGCTGCCTTTTGCCCGTTAAATAATATCGCTTTAATATTGGGGTGTTGTTTTAAAAACGTTTCAAAATCATTGGCAATTTCATTTTTTATTGCACTGTCTAAACTTCCCACTCGGTCACAAAATTGGAGCACATCCCATAAAGCGATTTTGTTTTTTTGCAAAAGAGCTTTTTTGGTTTCGTAATCGTTCGAGAAATCTTCCTTGAAAATGGCGAACATAAATTTCCAGAAATTATTCTGATTATGACCATAATATTGGTTCAGTTCCAGGGATTTTGTTCCGGGCATTGTGCCTAAAATCAAAATAGTAGCATCGTTATTCGATATAGGGGAAAATGAAAAACTTTTCATAATTTTTTTATTAGTAATATAACAAGGTAAAGATTTTAAAAGTTAAAATAATCATCCATAAGTAATTATAAAACAATTTAGAAAAATTATATAACATTTTTGCTTTGGTTGTGGACGAACTTTGAACTATAGATTTTTAGAAATCCAGTACTACAAAACGGAGTTTTTCTTTTTTATAAATCTATATAAAATTAAGTAGAATTCTAAATCCTTGCAAAATGAAAATAGTTACTATAAATACAGAAAAAGCACAAAATATTTTTGAAGAATTAAATACAAACTTTGGAGGAAAAGTAACATTTGATTTGAACGAATATACGCTTGAAACGAACAATAGTTTTGCAAAAGGTTCAATTATTGGTGCCTCTTTCAATGACAATATTTCGTACGTTCAGTTCGATATGACTTTTTCAGTCGATGTTCGCATGGATATCATTAACAGTAAATCGTCTCCTATATATTTTGCTTATTGTTCTAAAGGTAATTTATCGCACAGTTTTGGCGTTACCGGCGAAGAAAGAAAGTTTAAAACCTTTCAGACTGCGATCGTAACTTCAAAACAAAAACAGGATAATGTATTGCTTTTTGAAAAAGACAAGAAAACAAAATTCACATTAATTATTGTAGGAACCCAAAACACTGTACAGGATCAAATGCATTCTTTAAACCAAAAAGTAAAAGAAACTTTCTTTGAAAATAATGCAGGTCAGGATTTCTTTTATTTAGGGTCGTACAATCTTAAAATTGCCGAGAAAATAGAGCAATTAGATGCCATTAATCAAACCGGAATTGTTAGAAATCTTTTGAAAGAAGGAATTTTAAGAATCATTCTGGCAATGGAAATCCAACAACATACTGATGATCAATGTGCATTCTCAAAAGATACAAATTGTTTGACTTTACGCGAAATGGAAGAAATTAAAGAACTGTCTGAAGCTATAAAAGCCAATCCTGAAGAAGCTTTTACGATAAAATCGTTGAGCAAAAAATCAGGTTTGTCACCCAATAAACTTCAGGAAGGTTTTAAAATGATCCACAACAGAACTGTAAACGACTACATTACCCATATGCGTGTGCTAAAAGCCGAAATTCTAATTAGAACTTCAGACTTAAATATATCCGAAATTGTGTACTGTATTGGCTTTACAAGCAGAAGCTATTTCTCAAAAATATTCAAACAAAAATTCCATTGCAGTCCTAAAGAATATAAATTCAATTTAAATCCTTTGGCTATTACAGCTTGATTAAAGCTGCTAAGTTACTAAGGTTCTGAGTTGCTAAGTTGCGAAAATTATACTAAGACGTACATCAAGTGCGTCTTTTTTTTGTGTTCAAAGTTTTCTGGATTTTTACCGTAGAGATTCGTAGCAGTGTGTCTTTCGTTATGAATGTCAAGCTGAATTTGCATCTTTTCTAGGAGCTGTTTCCTGCTATCCGTTTCAATCTTTTGTGCCGAACCCCGGCAAAAAAGGATTTCCACTTCTATCAGGGCTATGGCACTCGTTTTCATTAGATATGTATTTTAATTTATAAGTATTTCAAAAAAAAACTTAGATTCTTAGCAACTTAGAACCTTAGTGTCTAAAAAATATATACATTTGCATAACTAGTTATGTAATTGATTATATATGGAATTTTTTAATAAAGTAGGTAAAGTGGCTTTAGGAAGTCGTTTACGTTTAATGACGGCAATCATAACAGATGATGCGGCAAGAATATATGAGTCGTATGGTATGAATTTTATGCCCAAATGGTTTCCTGTTTTTTATACTCTTCTGGAAGAAAAAGAGATGACAATTACTGAAATCGCGAGCGAAATTGGTCATTCGCAACCATCAGTCAGTAAAATTATTCAGGAAATGATTGCTGCAGGGCTGATAGAAGAAAATCAAAAGAGCAGTGACAAACGTAGAAACATTGTTGTGCTCACGCCACAAGGGTGGGAATTTTCGAAAGAGTTAAAATTACAGCTTAAAGATGTTGAAGCTGCTGTAGATGGTTTAATAACCGAATCGAGTCATAATCTTTGGGCCGCGCTGGAAGAATGGGAATTTTTATTGGAGCAAAAAAGTTTGCTAAAAAGGGTAAATGAACATAAAAAGAAACGCGAAAGCCAGGATGTAAAAATTGTTGAATTTGAGCCTAAATATCTGGACGCTTTTCGATCGTTAAACATAGAATGGATTTCGACTTATTTCGAAATGGAAGAAGCGGATTATAAGGCTTTAGATAATCCTGATGAATATATCCTGAATAAAGGGGGAAAAATTCTGGTGGCTTTGTATCATGATGAGCCTGTTGGCGTTTGTGCACTTATCAAAATGAACAATTCAGATTATGATTTTGAAATGGCAAAAATGGCGGTTTCGCCTAAAGCACAAGGCAAAAATATTGGTTTTTTATTAGGTCAGGCAATCGCAAATAGTGCCAGGGAATTAGGTGCTGAGAAAATTTACCTGGAAAGCAATACAATACTGAAACCTGCAATAAACCTGTATTATAAATTAGGTTTCCAGAAGGTTTTTGGATTAGCAACACCTTATAAACGTTGTAATATTCAGATGGAGTTAAAAATTTAGTTACAAAGGTTCAAAGTTGCAAAGGCGCAAAGGTTAGAACTTTGTCCCTCTGAACCTTTGTTACTTTGTGCCTAAAAAAGGTTTAACCTTTTTTATCTTCCAAAGCGGTAATAGTCTAAATCAGTATTCTGTTTACCGTTAATAGAATCAAGAATTGAGTTCATGCCTATCACGCTGAAAGTAATTCCGTTTCCGCCAAATCCCAAAACGTAATGTTCATTTTTTTCCGGATTTGGTTTTCCAAAATAAGGCAAACCGTCTTTAGTTTCTCCAAAAGTTCCCGCCCATGAATAATCTAGTTTAAAATTGATGTTGGGAAATTTTCTTCTAAAATGTCTTAAAAGATATTGCTCTTTTTTAGGTAATAATTTATCACGCTTTACAGCATCTTTAAAATCTTCGTCGCCACCGCCCATAATGATTCTGTTGTCTGCCGTGACCCTAAAATAGAGATAAGGCTTAGAAGTATCCCAAAAAATAGCATTCTTAAAAGCTGTTGGCAATACCTCTATGCTTTCTGATGCTATGACGTAAGTGCTTTTTAGATCGACTACTTTTTCAGCTAATGTTTCGGTACTTTCATAACCACTGCAATGAATAACGTGATCTGCCGTAATGGTACATTTATTTTCAGTGTGCGCTATAGACTTTCCTCTTATATTTTGAATAGATGTTATATTAGTTCTGTCAAAAATCTGCATTCCTTTTTTTTGGCAATAACGCAATAAATCTATCGCTAATTTATAAGGATCCATGACAGCAGCAGTTTTAGATTCTATGGCTGCAACTGCATTTAAACCCATTTTTTCAAGATCCCATCTTTCGAGCCAGTTGACGTCAAACCCGTGTTCTTTTCGGCATTTATATTCGTTTCTTAAAAATGGAATATCCTTTTTTAGAGAGCAGTAATAAATACTTTTTTTGAATTCAAACTGGCAGTTACTTTTTATTGTATCAATAATAGTGCGGAGATCAAAAATGGCTTTTTTTCCGTTTCTATAGCTATCAACGGCACATTCTAATCCTCTAATTTTGATAAGTTCGTGCAGCGGAACGTCAATTTCATATTGAAGCAAAGCCGTACTTGCAGCCGTACTACCGTTTGCAACGTCGCGGCGATCTGCCAATATTACTTTTTTGCCTTCAGAGATTAACTTGTAAGCGATTAAAGCCCCTGTTATTCCTCCGCCAATAATTAAAATCTCCGTCTTAAGATCTGAATCTATAGACGGATAACTGTATTTCATGGCACTTTTTAAGGGCCAGAAAGTTTCAGTAGAGCGTAGTTTCATTTTTTAGTGATATTTCTGGTACGTAATTTAGTTCTGCTTTTGTCTTTGCGTTCATGCTGTTCAGATGCTTCTGCAATAGAATGGGAATTTCTTATGCTTTCATCTTTTTTGGCAAGCTCGCTTAGTTTATGATAATATTTTTGAACAATAATCATCTCTTCTTCAGTCATACTTTCAATGTCGACCAAACTGTTACTTGAATACTCGTTTGAAGCTACTAATTCGTTTAATTTTAGCTGTATAGCAAGTGAATCTTTATTCTGCGCTTTCTGAATAAGGAAAACCATTAAAAAAGTAATAATCGTAGTTCCGGTATTAATAACCAATTGCCACGTTTCTGAATAATCGAAAATTGGTCCTGAAACTGCCCAGGCAACGACTATTAAAAAAGCACCAATAAAAGCGGTCGTACTTCCTGCGGCTTTAGAAACATTGGTTGCGAATTTTTCGAAAGCACTGCTTTTGTTTTGTTTTTTAGTTTTCATTTGAATTTACCTTTTCCGTTTATCTACTTTTTTACTTACTTTTTCTTCGCGAATAACTTTATTGTGTTTTTCATCATAAACAGCAGGATCAATTTTTTGACCCGTTTTACTGAAAATTTTAATTTTAGGAGCTTCGTGTGTTCCTGTAATAACAATTGGAAATCCTATAATACCAAATGGCGGCAATCCTAATCGCATTCGTAAATCTAGAAGTCCGTCGAAACTTGTTGTTCCCTTAATCGTAGGTTTAAAACTGGCGACGCTAAAAGTGAAGTCTTCGATATGAATTAAATTATTATCGATCGTCGAATTAATTTCGATTCCTTTCAGATTAGGATCATCCAGGCCTTTTTGGCCAGTTTGCGAACTGATTCCGTCAAATAGTTTTAATCCTTTAATTTTTACATCACGTAAATTCAATTTTCCGCCACCTTCAAGCGATTCGTAAATAGGTCCCATATTACCATTCAAATCACCTTTTATTTTATAATCGACAGAAATAATTCCTTGTGCTTTTTCTGCTACACTAACCATATCGTGAAACATCGGGATTTCTTTGTAAGCCCTTTGAACGCTAAAGTCTTTGGCCGTAAAATGAGCATCGAAATGGGCAGATGTTGGCGATTCATCTTTGTAGGTAGCATCAACACCCAATAGGCAGTCAATAATATTAAAAGTGGTATTTTCTAAATAAAAACCATTTTTAGTAATTCCAACTTTACCGTTAAGTTTGTTTAAGACCAATCCGTTATATTCTACTTTATCCGCATTTGCAGTAAGCGCAACATTTAAGTTTTTGGGCACAATAACAACTCCGCTCATTTTTGGATGATCTTCTTTAGCATATTCTACTTCGATATTACGATCTGTATTTTCACCTTTTTTAAGCGCCATAAATTCATCGACATTGATCAGTTTTGACTTCATGTTAAAATTCCCGCTCAAAGTTCCGTGCGATTCAAGAAAGTAATTGATTGTATTGAGTAAATATCCGTTTATGGCAAAGTCAGATTTTCCGTAAGAAGCATCAAATCTTTCGAACCACATTTTTTCGTTCTGAAAGCGGAAATTTCCCTGTTTAATAAAAAATGCTTTAGGGAAAAGTTCTGATGTTGTTTTAATGTTTTTTAAGATAATTGTACCGCGATTGTCCAGTTTTTCATATTGTCCTTTTGTGGCGTAACTTTGTTTTCCTTTAAGTGAGAGATCAGCTTTTGCATAACCAGTTACATCAAGTCCTTTTTTAGAAAAAACCTGATAAATGCGACCAACATTTAGTTCTCCTTTTATTTTGGCATTATAAGCTAAATCACTAAAGTCAGAAAGTGTTGCATTTACATACATCGGATTGCCTTCAAAAACAAATGAAGCGGGAGCAACTGCAACAATTAAATCCTGAAACGTTCCTGCTTTGTTAAGTACGTTAGCGACAAAAGTAATGTCCTTAATAGGGTTGGGATAAGAATCTGTTTTTAGCCAGCCGTTGTGTAATGCGATTCCGCCAATCGTTTTAGGGAATAGTTTTTTTGATGTGCTAAAAATTCCTTTTGCCTGAATGTTAGTTTTTAAAATTCCTTTTAGATCAATGCTTGTTAAACCCAGTGCAGCATCGACTGTGGCTAAATCTAATGCACCTTTTACGCTCGCATCTACAGTCATTTCGTTAAAACCTTTGCTTCGTAAATAAGCGGTGAAGTAATCTTTTTCTCCAACTTTAAATTTAAAAGTGTCCAGATTAATCAAGAGTTTTTCGATATCAAGTGAAGGCAGAACTGCATTCAGGTTCATTTGAAAATCTGTTAACGGGGCAGGGGCATTTTGATAATTTATGGCGCCTTTATCAATTTTTAGATTAAAAGCCAGATCCGGTTTTTGTTTTTTGGCTACATTATAATTTCCCCTAAAAGTAAAAAGGAGGTCACTATTACCCGAAATTTCGGTTTCATCCATCCAGGAAGAATATTCCGGAGGCATTACAGAAAGCAAATCTTTGACGGTTGTGTTTTCTGATGCCGCTTTGATATTGATTTTATATCCATCTCTTAAAATGGTAAATAAACCGGTAAATTTTAGAGGTAATTTATTGATTCTTAATTCGTTTTTTTGAAGAATAAACGAAAGTGCATGTGTATTAATTCTGGTAATTAAATCAGCACGCACTGCTTTTTTTCTTAGATACGCAGTTTGGTCATAATAGAAATCGACATTATCAATTCTGGCATCCGTATTTAAGTCGAAGATATCTTCGCTCAGATTTCCTTTTCCAATATAATTAAAACCTTTTGCATCGACCAAAATTTTAGCAGAACGATCGTTGTATTTTACGTGACAATCCTTAAGATCAATTCGTTCTAATCGAATGGCAGTTCCTTCCTCAGGTGCATTTGGATCATTTGGTTTTTTATCGCGGTCTTCAGGAGCTACATAAATGTTATAATTGGCTTGCCCTTTTTGGTTGACCATGATATTAATTAATGCTTTAGAAACATATAATTTATTAATTTTTACTTCATTGTCAAAAATCAATCTCTTTAAGTTAATCCCAAAAGCAACTTGGTCTGCTTTAAGCAAAGTATCGTTGCTAAAAGGTGCTGAACCGGTAAGGGATAAATCATCTAATGAAACGGTTAATGAGGGAAAATGAGTAAAAAATGATAGTCTTGATTTCGTAAAATTTAATTTGGTATCTAAACGTTCGTTCGCAATTTTCTTTACTTCGCTGGCTACAGTTCCGGGAAAAAGCAGCGGAATCAAAAATAGTAACAGCAAGATACTTGCTATTACTATTCCCGTTACTTTTAAGATTTTCAGGCTTATATTTTTATATGAAGTTTTCATATTATTGACTTTAATCAATTATTTTTTTCCTTTTTCAGATGCAGCTTTTTTAGCGTCTTCTTCTTTTTGCTTCTCCTGTTTTTGTTTTTCGTCTTTCGCTTTTAGTTCTTTGTCAGCTTTCTCTTTTTCTTTCTCCTCTTTCTCTTTTGCTGCCTTTTCCTGCTGTTCCTCTTTTTTCTCTTTCAGCTCTTCTTTTTTCTTTTCCTTTTCTTTCTCTTTTTTCTTGTAGTAACCTCTAAACAAGAAGTTGCTTTTAGCTGCTTGCATATTATCACTGAAACCTTTTGTACCTGATTCTAGGTTAGAAAGCGTGTTAGAAACACTATTGGCCATTTTATCATCACGAACTAATCGTGCCAGAGCACCATTTCCGTTATTCATGCTATGGCTGAAAATGGCAATTTCATCAGAAATCACACCAATATTATCCACACTTTTTTTGACACTTTTCATGATGTCAGTCATTTCGATACCATCAATAGAAGCAATTGCACTGTTGTTTTCGACGACTTTTTGAGATTTTTCACCTGGAGAAATAGTCAAAACTTTATCGCCCATTAATCCGTCTGAACCTATGCTGGCACGAGCATCAGTTTTAATGAATTCACGAACTTCATCTTTTATGACCATTCTTACCACAACCGAAGAATCATTAATCAATCTTATTTCTTCGACTGTTCCGATATTAATTCCTGAAAAACGAACATTATTTCCCACCTCTAAACCACTAACGGTTTTAAACTTTGATGAGATGTGGAATGTTGAACCAAAAAGATTTTTTTGTTTCCCAATAAAGTAAATCGCCATTATAAAAAGCAACAAACCTATTGTTACAAACATTCCTAATTTCCAAGTATATCCAGATTGCTTATCCATGATTTCTAATTATTTATTTTTAGTATTATTGAAAAAAAGAGCGAACCCATTCGTCTTCGTCTTTTTCTAGTTCTTCGTATGTCCCTTCGGCATGTATTACTCCATCTTTCAAAACCATAATTCTGTCAGCTGTCAATTTTGCACAAGCCATATCGTGCGTAATAATGATCGAAGTTGTTTTACGTTTATGTTTGATGTCGAGAATTAACTCGCTTATTTCTCTGGATGTTATGGTATCTAATCCGGTTGTAGGTTCATCGTATAAAATGATTTCCGGTTTTAGGATTAAAGTTCTGGCTAAGCCAATACGTTTTTGCATTCCGCCAGATAATTCAGATGGCATTTTGTCGATTGCATCACTTAATCCAACATTATCCAGCGCTTCGATTACTTCATTTTCAACTTCTTCTGCGGTTAAATCCCTTTTATGCTTTTTTAATGTAAAAGCCAGATTTTCTCGTACGGACATTGAATCGTATAAAGCACCACTTTGAAATAAAAACCCAATTCTGACCCTGATTTTATTCAGTTCCGTTTTAGTTAGGTTTAATACGTTTTCATCAAAAACTTTTATTTCGCCTTTATCAGGTTCAATTAAGCCTACGATACATTTTATTGTAACTGATTTTCCTGATCCTGAACGTCCTAAAATCACTAAATCTTCTCCTTTGTTTACCGTAAGATTTACACCTTTTAAAACTTCGTTATCAGAACCAAAAGTCTTGTGAAGGTCTTTTATCACAATAATAGGCTCTTGCTTTTTAGCTTTTGAAACAGGTTTTTTTATATTTTCTTTTTCCTTAATCATCTTAAAAAAATAAATCGGTTATTTGAACAGCGACCATATCAATAATAAAAATGGTTAACGAAGCCGTAACTACTGCAGAGTTGGCTGCTTTTCCCACGCTTTCAGTTCCATTTGCAGCATTAAAGCCTTTATAACATCCAATCATTCCAATAAAAAAACCGAAGAAAAATGTTTTAATAGTTGCCGGAAAAAGATCTAAAAATTCCAGTGATTGTAGTATTTGTGTCAGGTAACGGTAAAAATTAACATCACCGTGAATATTTATACCAACGTATCCGCCTATAATTCCTATTGCATCAGCAAAAAACACCAAAATAGGAACCATTAATGTACAGGCTAAAATTCGGGTAACTACTAAATAATTATAAGGGTTAATAGCTGAAACTTCCATTGCATCAATTTGTTCGGTAACCTTCATAGAGCCTAGTTCAGCACCAATTCCTGACGAAATTTTTCCCGCACAAATTAAGGCTGTAATTACCGGAGCAATTTCTCTAATTAACGAAAGCGCAACCATTCCCGGCAACCACGATTCGGCCCCAAATTTCACCAAAGTTGGTCTGGATTGAAGCGTAAGTACCAAACCCATTATAAAACCGGTTATGGCAACGAGCGGCAATGATTTATAGCCAATAACATAACATTGTTTCAAAAACTCTTTCGTTTCATAAGGCGGAACAAAAACCTCCTTAAAAAACTGCTTTGCAAACACGGTTGCATTTCCTATTTCTGTGAATGTATTTTTTAAAGTAAGTATCAAAATACTATGTTTTTAAGTTAAATCAAATGCATGAAAACCAACGGTTTGATCTGGTTGCATACCCTTTGATTATTGTAGATTAAAATTACTTTAGAACTACAGAAAAAATCTTACACAACTTTTTTTCAAGTTTATATAATTAACATAATTAAACACAATAATCTGAAAATAGTAACGTTATGGGGAAATTGTTAAAAACAAAGAAACTTTTAAGGATAATGTATCAAGATGAATATCATAAATCAACAACAACATGAACTGCACGAATTTGCACAAATGTTTATTGTGTTAATCTGGTTTGAGAAATCAATTTTACAAACCAATTAGTAATAATTAGTAAAATTCATACTTAGCTTGTACTTGTATCTGCAGGGGCAATTGTTGTCAGTGGGATAATATGATTCCTCTTTCGCGAGAACGACAAAATGGAGCATAAAAAAGGCTGCCTTTTGTGGCAGCCCTTTACGGTTAAATAGTATATTTAGTCAGTAATATAGGATGTTATTGCTAAGAATTAATAGCGATTCCGTTTTTAGGTTTCATTAGCGGTATTACTTTTATCTCAGATAATTTAAGGTTTTCCATTAATAATCTTGCTGTTAGAAAACAAACAGTCGATTCAGCACCCTGATTCAAGTTTACATTTTCTTTTTCAAGTCCGTCATAACCACCGCCGCTAATTGGGTTGTACATAATTTCTCCCAGATGATTTTTTCCTAAAAACCAATTAAAGGCCGTTTTCATTTTATGTTTATATTCAGGAGTTCCAAATGCACTATAAAATGAATTCAAAGTCTGAATTGTATACGCCACATCAATTGGTTGTTCTCCGTATTGGTTTACTGCTTCTTGTGAATTTCTGTGCAGCCATCCATTATTAGAGATTACCTTGAACTTTTTATCAATAAACATTTTCGACATTAAAAAGTCTAAAGAATCTAATGCTACTTTTTTATAAATAGGTTTGTTGGTGGTGAGAAAAGCATATAACATTGATTCCGGCAAGATTCCGTTTCCGTAAGTTAAATAGTTTTCAAACCATTTCCAATCGCTTGAAGCATGAATTTCATAATTAGAAAGCAGCTTCGCATTCAGTTTATTGATGATCGCCGCTACATATAAGTTAGGAACAGCTGTATGATACAAATACAAACCTTTTGTTGCGAAACCAATAGAACGTGGCGATTGAATATTTTCAGCCCATTTTAGAGAGTTCAACAAACATTTAGACGCTTTTTTAACAATAGCTTCAGGTAATATTTCGCTATTTGCCACAACAGTTCCTAACGCCCAAATGGCTCTTGCATTAGAATCTTCTAAATTTACTTCGGCATTTTGTTCGACATGTTCACGGTTCTCCTGATCAACGTAATTGATAAAATCGCCTTTTGGCTGTTGGCAGCGAATAATAAAATCTAAATAAACTAAAATATAAGCTAAGTCTTCTTTGTCCTGAGTTAGTTTAAAATGCATGCAAAAAGCAATTAATGCACGAGCATTATCATCTAATGTATATCCTGAATCAAGATCAGGAATTGAGATTTTACTGAATTGTATAATTCCTAAATCAGTGGTCATTTTTTTGATATGTGCCAATTGAATAGAAGGATATGTAAATTTTACTTCTGTCTGATTTTCAAAAAGTTCCTGATAAGTATTCATATGTGTAATTGCTGCATTTTCCCAAGATGATGCGCGGGTTTTTCTAAATGCGTTAATCCCCATTTCTTCTCTTAAATTGTCATTTGACAGTAGTTTTATTGCGGCTTTAGAAAATTGATCTACGTTTCCTATATCTACTAATATCCCTGAATCTGGTGTTAAAACTTCTCTGGTATGTGGAATTTTTGAAGCTACAATAGGACAAGCGCAACTCATCGCGTAAGAAAAAGTGCCGCTTACTGCCTGATTTGGATCTTTTGATGTAAATAAATATACATCTGTGGCTTTTAAGTAATCTAAAAGCTCATCTGTATCAAGGTATTGATTTATAAAACGAACGTGATCTTTTAGGTTGAGATCGTTTACAATGCCTTCTAGTTTATCACGATAAGCGTCAACGCCATCAATAATTAAATTAGGATGTGTTTTGCCAATGATTAAATATAGGGCATTTGGTGTGTTTTCAATGATTTTTGGCAATGCCTGTAAACCAGTTTCGATATTTTTTCCTTCTCCTAAAAGGCCAAAAGTTGATAATACTTTTCTGTCCTGTATATTAAATTTTTCTTTAGCCTGTTGTGGAGCTTCATAAATTACAATATGGGTTCCGTGTGGTACGTAAGTGATAATCTCTTCTTTAATGTCATAGTCTTTTATCAAAATTTCTTTTGACTGATTGGTCATTACAAATACCGAATTGCTATAAGAAAGTAACAATTTCACGAAAGTTTTAAGTTCGTTGTTCGGGTTTGGAATTACGCTATGAAAGGTATAGGTTAATGGTTTTTTGACTTCATTCAAAAAATCTAATAAATAGTCTCCATAATTTCCTCCAAATAAACCAAATTCATGCTGAATATGAACCAATTTCACAGATTTATCTTTATTGATTTCCTGTGCAACTTTGGTATATTCTTGCTTATTTTTTGTGTTTAAAGTATAAGCCTGAGTTGGATTTTCTTTCGGTTTATCTACTAATTCGCAAATTTGACAAGTAATTGATTTCCCAAAAACTTCTGTAATTCCTTTTATGGTATCCTGCGTATATGTTGCTATGCCACATTGAGTTGGTGGAAATGTAGATAGAAAAACTATTTTTGATTTATTTGATATCGTTTTCATTGGGATTCTGTTTTAGTTCTGTTAATAAGTCGTTTAGGTTCAATGAAGCTACCGCAATCTTGTCATCGGCAGCACCGTAATAAATATATAATCGGTCTTCAAAAATGGCTGTCCCTGTTGGGAAAACAACATAATTTACATAACCGTGTCGTTCGTAATATTCTGAGGGCGTAATAATTGGTTTTGGTAATCGTGCTAAAACGATTTGCGGATTTTCAAGATCCAGTAAAACTGCTGATGCATGATAAACCAATCCTTTATCGCGCTTTTCTGCTGAGTGGTAAATTAATAACCATCCATCAGGAGTTTCGATAGGAGGAGCGCCGGGACCAATATGGCTTGTTTCGTGATCATATTTAGGCTCCATTACAATATAATCAGGAAGGTTTTTCAAGTAATCTTTCCAAAATTCAACTGTTAAATCTTTCTTTTTTTCGAAAGTAAAGATTTGAATTGATGGAAATAAGCGGTGTAATGCCACAAATTTTCCATTGATTTTTTTCGGAAAAAGGACTACATTTTTATCCCATACATATAAGTTATCCTTTATCGTTTCTGTCAAAGGATAATTTCTTTCCAGATTAAAAGCAAGTATTTTTGCAATACTCGGATTTTGTAAATGTTTTCTAATCAAATTAGTAAATTCATTCAAAATGAATTTAGGTGTAATAATTCCTCTCTTTCTAAATTTTTTTAAATCTTTAGAAGTTGCTAAAGCTCCACATGCATTAATGCCATCATAAGTTACATAAGTCATGTAAAAGTGATCATCGATTTTTGTAATTCGGGGATCCTCTACACCATGAATTTCGTAAATATATTCAGGAGAAAAAATGGGCTCTGTACTTCTTTCTACTAAAGTTAGCGGACCTTCAAGTCGACAATAACCCACTGTGGAAAAGTTTCCTCTTTTAGCAGCTCTGTAAAACATATGAACATTATTTTCATCTTGATATATGGCAGGATTCAAAACACCTAATTCTTCGAAAGCTCTTTCGGTTTTTTCTAAAATCACACCATGCTTTGTCGCCAATTCCATATCTCTGAAAATTTTATCTAAAATTACTTTATGGATGCAGGCCCGATTAATCCAATCAATCAAAAAATTAACTCAAAAGCATTTCTGTGGGAATTCTGTAACGAAAATGGGGAATTATAAAAGTACGTCAAAAAACTGATTTATAGTTGATTGAGATAATAAATTAACGTTTTGAGTTAAAGTATTTTGTAAGATTTAAGAAACTTTGTGTAACAAACAAATCCGACTTATAAAAGTCATATTTATAAATTTAAATCTATAATTATGTTACGATGGACAGTCACATTTATAATTCTGGCTATAATAGCGGGAATTTTTGGTTTTAGCGGAATTGCCGCAGGAGCAGCCAGCATTGCAAAAATTTTATTCTTTATATTTTTGGTATTATTTATAATTTCATTATTTACCGGAAGAACAAAAGTGTAGCAAAACTTTATACAGTATCGAGTCCCGGTATTCAATTTTCAGTTTTTTGCTGCAAATTTGAATACGGGGACTTTTTGTTTCAGATCGTTTGAAGTTTTTAGGTTTCTGGTTGCTATTGCGACTGAAAACTTATTCTAATGGAGAATAGTACTTTTTTGTGACAGACGCAATTGGAAGACCAATAAATAGCATCAATATTGTGATAGATAATAGTAAAGGAAAATCAAAATGTTTTTCTGGCAGAACTGGAAATACAATTGGCAGGACGATTAGATTCATTATAATCCACACGAAAATTCCGTATAGAAATCCAGATATGACAGTACTCTTTTTAAGAAATGGTAAATAGGGATAAATTTTAAAATAGAACCAGGCAAAAACAAAAGCAATCAGGTAGTGAAATCCCAGTCCAAACCATATCATTTGTGATCCTCCCGTATATGCCTCTTTTTTGAAAATACCACTGGCTATAGATTGCAGAATTTTTATTGTGGTTGTTTTTTCGAGTATGATGACATACACAAAAATAGCCGCCAGAATATCAAGTGTTCCGGCTATTAGACCTGATAAAAAAATTGTTCCTGATTTTGATTTCATAGAGATGGGTTTGTGTTGGATTTTAAAACATTACACTTTAGTTAACATCTTAAATATAGAATTCAATTGGTGTGTATGTCTCTGAGAATGAACAAGAGCAAAATTAATCCATTCATAAATAGTAAAATTTTCAAACCCCGGGACATTAAAATCGACACAGGTTAAAGTTAAATCATAATTTTGAGATGCATTCAATAATTCAGATTCTATTTCGTGCAGGGATAAAGTTAACTCATTTTTATTGTAATTTTTCATTTCTGGTTTTAGGAAATCCGGCGCATTCATTTTAGTATTGAAATTTAGAAAAAGAATTTCCAGCTCTTTTACATGTTCATCATATTTACGGATTGTTTTTTGTGTTTTTCCATTAAACAGTTCGGGATAACCGGAATTTCCCAAAATAATATGCTGTACAACTTGTCCGGCTGTCCAGCTCCCTTTGTAAAGAACAATATTTAATTCTTCATTAGAAAAAGATGAAAGGATTTCGTTTAATTTTTTAAACGTTTCAACAATATTTTTTTGAAGTGCTGTTTTCATTTTGTTGATTTTAAAATTGAAATTGTTTCTAAACAGAGGTTATCCACCACACATTTCCAAAAGAATCAGTAATTCCGCAAGTCCTGCCGTAATTCTGATCGCATAATCCCATTAGATTTGTTGCGCCATTTTCGAGCGCTCTTTTGTAGGTTTCATCGGCATTAGGAACATAAACAAATAAGTTGGCAGTTTGTTTCGTCCAGTCTTTAGTTTCATCCGTAACCATAAGAGTGCTTCCGTTTAAGATAATTTCGGCATGCATAATAGTGCCGTCTTTACGAAGAATTTGTTCTTTAGAATCTTCTGCATCAAAAACCTTTTTTGTAAAATCGATGAATTGTGCTGCACCATTCAAAATTAAATAAGGCATTATCGCCTGATGTCCTGCTGGTAAAATCATATTTCTATTATTTTAATAGTTAGTATGATAAATTTACAATTTTAAATTAAGAATTTAAAAATCAGTTTATTATGACGTAAATGGTTTTTAAAGTTCTTCACAATAAAATCCATGCGCATTAAGAAGGGCAATAATTTTTCTGTTTGAAATTGATAAACTGTGAATCCGTAAAATTTTGTCACAATCTTCCAAATCAAAATTAATGGCGCTGTTTGGGAAATGCTCAAGAAGTTTTTGAACAATCATTTGCGATTGCTCTACTTCCTGAACATTTGTTTTAAAAACTTCGATCATCGTTTCCTAAAATTACAAAGCAATATTTTTATATCGTTCAATTTTGTGATAGTAGGTATATGAAATTGCGAGAATCACTAAAAAGATTAGCGGAAAAAAGGATTGAAAACCAACACCGTCAACAGAAAAATGACTTATCGAAGCGAAAATGAAATCGAAACCAAATCCGGCATATGCCCATTCTTTTACATTTTTTGGAATTTGAGGAATTACCAATACTAAAACGCCCAGGATTTTAAAAACAACTAAAGCATTTCCAAAATACTCCGGATAACCTAAATGTTTGATTCCTTCTTTAGCAAGTTCAGTTTGCGAAGTTAATGCCGGCATAACACCTTCGAACAGAAAAATAATAATTGTCGTAATCCAAAAAATGATCTTTGCTTTTTTCATGTGGTTTATTTTTAAATGGTTATCAGTTAATGTGTTACAAACTTACGATTCTTATTTTGTTGTGTAAATACACATTTGCGACTATTTTAAGGTCATTTAGGACAAAGTGGAAGAAATGTGGGGAATAGAGTAAAGAGAATAGAGAATAGAGAATAGAGAATAGAGAATAGAGTAAAGAGAATAGAATAAAGAGAATAGAATAAAGAGAATAGAATAAAGAGTATAGAAGAAAGAAAAAAAAAGAAAGAATGAAGAATGAAGAGGAAAGAGTAAAGAGTAATAGAAATAGAATGTAGTTTTTACACCGGGTTTTTCGTATAGTTTGTCAGGCTGAGCGGAGTCGAAGCCCACGCCAGAAACTCCGCAATCAAAATCGATAATCTTTATCGAATTATTGGTGTGATTCTTCCTATATAAGGATGACAAGATTACGAATAAAAAAAAAGAGAATAAAAAAAATCTGCGCTTTTGCGAAGCGAATCCGTGTCATCCGCGTGCCATTATTCAGCTTTCAAAATATAGTTTTTAATCACAAATAAATCTTCAAATCCTAATCTTGTATAAATGTCTTTTCCCATTTCAGAAGCTTGCAATAAAGCATAATCAGCTTTTAAATCTATAGAAAGATTTAGAGCAAATTTCATAATTTCTTCTGCGAATCCTTTTCTTCGCATTTCAGGAATTACACCAACGCCATGTATTCCGATGTTGTTTTGAGTTTGAAAAAGCATAAAAGTTCCTATTGGCTGGTTTTCATGAGAAGCCAAATAAAAGTGAACATTATTATGATTATGAATCAGAGTTTCTTTGCTGATTACATAACCAAAAGCATTTGGATATAAGTCAGACCAGATTTTGGCATCTTGTTGATTGTTAATTTTTTTAAAGTGTAGATTATTTTGAAACGTAAATTTCTGATCTAATTTCAATGCCATCGCAATTTGTTTGCTTTTTATTTCAAAACCATATGCATCAAATATTTCGTATGAATTTGTCCCGAAAATATCCCAATAGGGTAGAACTAAACCTGAATTATTCTGGATGGTTCTACGAATGTCTATTACTTCATTTTTGGAAATATCTTTACGGAACCACAATTTATTTGGCCACTCTGAATTTTCGATTTTACAATATTCAAAAGAATCGCTTTTATGATAAGATAGGAAGGGAGTTCCAACAGTTTTCCATAAATCGGTTAGATTGTTTATGTTGTCTTCGATTAGCTTGGTATTTTTCATTTCGATAATAATTATACAGAATATAAAGCAAAGATACTTTTAGTTTTTTTGGAAAATCTTTACCTATGTTGACTTACAATTTTTTTCAAGAGATTTTCTGATACGGCTTAATTGCGTTGGCGTGATCCCTAAATGTGAAGCAATATGAAGCAATGCAATTCTCTCTGAAATATCAGGATGTTTAGAGAGAAGGTCCAAATATCTTTCGGTGGCGTTTTCCATGACTATCGAGATTTCTCTTTGCTCTTTTTCGATCACCCAATTTCTTTCGAGATAGGCAATATAGAAGTTTTTCAGATCGTCATTTTGGAATATCAGTTGGCGATATTTTTTGTAATTGATGTTGATTAAAATAGAATATTCGAGGGCCTCTATTGCAAAATAAGAAGGAGTTTGCTGTATTAAAGAAGCCGTTGAGCCTGCAAGATCACCTTCGAGAAAAATATTCTTATTGTAAATATTTCCTTCGTCATCTGTTATAAAAGCACGTAGAGCACCTTTCGCGATAAAATGGATTTCTTTTGCAACTTGTCCGTTTCTTAAAAGTAATTCTCCTTTTTTTATTGAATTGATCTCAACTATATTTTCAATCAATTGCCATGATGCTGCTGAAATAGGAGAGTAGCTTTCAAATTTTAGTTTTAAATCGTTGAGGTATTTATTGTAATTGATAGACATTCCTGAGGTTTTTAGGCTTATCAAAAGTAAAGAAATAAAGTGTAATAAATGGCTTGCGACAAATGGCACGCGGATAACGCGGATTTGCTAAAGCAAAAACGCGGATTGACGCGGATTTTTGTTCTGTTTATGTATGTTGTTCTCATTTTTGTCATCGTGAGCGAATTCGAAGGACACACAAGTAGCTCGACAAAGATTGGTTATTTACATTCCGCTCTTCGACTTCGCTCAATGTGACAAATGTAATTATTATTGCAGGGTTTCTTATGTGAGCTTTCCTGCGTCAGGATGATAAATTGCGAATAAAAATCTGCGTAAATCCGTGTTTTCGCGGAGCGAATCTGCGTCATCAGCGTACGATTACACAAAGATTGAGAAAAAATATACGTCAATCCGCGCTTCGCGAAGCAAATCTGTGTCATCCGCGTGCCATGTCATTATAAAGCATAAAAAACGCTGCAAAACCTAAGTCTTACAGCGTTTTCATCTCAAAAAATAAATAATTAACGGGTATTATCTCCAACCACCGCCCAATGCACGATATAACTCGGTATTAGCAGAAAATTGTTCTCTTTTTATGTTGGCAAGTTCCAGCTCGCTTTGCAATAAGTTTGCCTGAGCAGAAAGAACTTCTAAGTATTCAGCCATACCATTTTTAAATAACAAATTGGCATTTTTAATCGCTTGCTGCAATGTTTTTACTCTTTCTTTTAGGAAAAATTCTTGCTGTTGTAGTTTCTCTACTTTTACCAAAGCATCAGATACTTCGCTAACAGCAACCAAAACAGATTGTCTAAAGCTTAAAACTGCTTTTTCTCTTTCGGCAACAGCAATATTGTATTGCGTTCTTACCTTTTTATTGTTTAATAAAGGCTGAGTCAAACCTCCGGCAACAGTTCCAAACAATGAAGCCGGAATGTTGAACCAATTGCTTGTTTCAAATGAATTTACACCACCTTGAGCTGTAATCCTAAGTGCCGGATACAAATCGGCTTTTGTGATTCCTACGTTTGCATTAGCAACTTTTAGCGCTAATTCAGCACTTTTTACATCCGGTCTTCTACTCACTAATGAAGATGGAATTCCAACTGCTTTATTGTTTTTTACTTCAAGAGTACTTAAACGAATCGTTCTGTTTTTTGAATTTGGAAAAGATCCTGTCAAAACGCTCAAAGCATTTTCCTGAATGGCAATGTTTTGTTCTAATTGTGGAATCAATTGTGCCGAAACTAGTTTCTGCGCCTCTGATTGCTGAATCGCTAATGTAGTTACTTGACCTGCATCGTATTTTAATTTGATTATGGTTGTTGTACTGTCATTCAATTTATAGTTTTGTTTCGCGATTTCCAATTGTGCATCCAACATCAAAAGATTGTAATATCCTTTAGAAACATTGGCTACAATAGTAGTTTGCAAAGCCTTTTTAACTTCTTCTGACTGAAGGTAACTTGCAAAAGCACCTTTTTTCTGATTTTTGATTTTCCCCCAAATATCAGCTTCCCATGAAAGTGATGCTCCGGCAGAATAATCATCGATATGATTTTGGCCTAAAGCCTGTCCTAAATTCTTTCCGGTAAAACTATTATCTGAAGGATTGCTTGTACTTGCACTTACATTCAAACTCACCTGAGGAACATTTCCCCATTTTGATTGTGTAAATCTATATTGTGCAATTTCGATATTTTTAACTGCAATTTGCAAATCATTGTTTCTTGCTACAGCGCTATCAATCAATTGAATAATATCTTTTTCTGTAAAGAAGTTTTTCCACTCCACATCTGCAATACTCGCGGTGTCTTTTGAAACCGATGCATTCCTGAAATTTTCAGGAAATGCATCTTTTGGAGTTTCAATATCCTTCGAAACTTTACAGGATATTATAGTCGTGATCAAAATGGCGATCATCACGATTTTGGTTATATAATTTTTCATTTTATATGTTGTCATTAAATTTCTGTACAAGTATCTTTTCTGTTATCAAGATCTCTTGAGATTTTATAGGATATGTATCCAATGCCAATTATGATGGCCACGAGGATTGTCGTTATATAGTTTTCCATTTTATTTTTCTTCGTTATGAATTACGGCTACTGGTTTTCCAGAAACCTTTTCTTGTAAATGCTGGAAGATGATGAATAAAACCGGGATGATAAACAACCCAAGTATTACTCCTGATATCATACCTCCGGCGGCACCAATACTAATTGAGTGGTTACCTTGTGCTGATGGTCCTGTGGCGCTCATCATTGGGATTAGACCCACAATAAAGGCTAGTGACGTCATGATGATTGGTCGTAAACGTAGTTTCGCTGCGTCGATTGCCGCTCTGACTAGTGCCTGACCTGATTTTCTTTTCTGGACGGCGAATTCTATAATCAGAATCGCATTCTTGGCGAGAAGTCCAATAAGCATTACCAGTGCAACTTGCACGTAAATGTTGTTTTCGATTCCTGTTAATCCAATGGCAACAAATACTCCAAATATACCTGCAGGTATTGATAAGATTACGGCCAATGGCAATATGTAACTCTCATACTGTGCAGCAAGTAAGAAATAGATGAATATCAAACACAGTAAGAAAATAGTTGCTGACTGACCTCCGGACGAAATCTCTTCACGAGTTTGTCCTGAAAATTCAAAACCGTAACCCGCAGGTAATTGTTGTGCTGCTACTTCCTGAATCGCTTTAATCGCATCTCCGGAACTAAATCCTGGTTTTGGGATTGCATTGATCGAAATCGAATTAAACAAATTGTATCTCGAAGCAGTTTCTGAACCATAAATACGGGTTAGTTTTACTAAAGTATTTATTGGCACCATTTCGCCAGTTTTGTTTTTTACAAAAACTCTGTCTATTGATGACGGATCAGCTCTGTCATCGATATCTGCCTGAACAACAACTCTGTAGTATTTACCAAATCTATTAAAGTCAGAAGCTTGTGCACTACCAAAATACGTTTGCATGGTTTGCAAAATGTCTTTTACTTTTACGCCTAACTGATCTGCTTTTTCATCATTGATATCCAATTGCAATTGAGGATAATCTGCTTTGAAAGAAGTAAATGCTACTGCAATTTCCGGACGTTTCATCAATTCGCCAATGAAGTTTTGAGAAATTCCACTAAACTTATCCAGTTTTCCTCCGGTTTTATCCTGTAGTACTAAATCTAAAGCCTCAACGTTACTAAATCCGGGAACAGTAGGGAAACTAAATACGAAGAAGCTTCCGCCTGAAATTGAACCTAATTTTCCACGAACCTGATTCATGATCTCGTCAATATTTTTGACATCTCCACGATCTTCATTTGGTTTAAGCAATACGAAAACAACAGCTGAAGATGGACTTGTAGAATTGGTCAATAAGTTGAAACCTGAAATTGCGGTAACGTCTCTTGATGCATCTAATTTGCTAAGAATGTTTTCAGCCTCAGTCATCACTTTTTGAGTTCCGTCTAAAGATGTTCCTGAAGGAGTGTTTACTGCAATTGCAATAAAACCTTGATCTTCAGTTGGGATAAATCCTGCAGGAGTAGTTTTTACCATTATTACAGTTGCTACAGTAATTAAAGCTAAACCTCCTAAACTTAACCATTTTCTTCTAATTAAAAATTTCAAACCACCAACATAACGGTTGGTTAAGGAATCAAAACTTTTATTGAATCCGTTAAAGAATTTCTCTTTAAATCCTTTTTTAACATACGGAGCATCTCCTTCGTGAGCTGTATGATTGTCTTTTAAGAATAAAGCAGCAAGTGCCGGACTTAAAGTCAATGCGTTAACAGCTGAAATTACAATTGCAATCGCCATCGTAAAGGCAAACTGACGATAGAAAACCCCTGTTGAGCCTTCCATAAAACCAACCGGCAGGAATACAGCAGCCATTACCAGCGTAATCGAGATAATAGCACCCGTTATTTCGTGCATTGCTTCATGAGTGGCTACTTTTGGAGACAAATGTTTGTGCTCCATTTTTGCATGCACGGCTTCGACGACCACAATCGCATCATCTACCACAATACCAATCGCCAGAATTAAAGCGAAAAGCGTTAAAAGGTTGATCGAAAATCCGAATAACTGCATGAAGAAGAACGTTCCTAAAATTGCTACAGGTACAGCAATAGCCGGGATTAATGTTGATCTAAAATCCTGAAGGAATATAAATACTACGATAAATACTAATATAAACGCTTCAAGTAAAGTATGCTGAACTTGTTCTATAGATTGATCTAAAGCAACTTTTGTACTATAGAAAATGTTATGTTTTATTCCTTTAGGGAAATCTTTAGCTGATTTTTCCATCAATTTATTAATGGCAACCTGTATATCATTCGAGTTAGAACCTGCTAATTGGATAATACCAATTACAACTCCTTTTTTACCATTTAAACGTGTTAAACTGTTATAAGAGTAAGCACCAAGTTCAACTCTGGCTACATCTTTAAGACGAAGTATTGAACCATCAGCATTAGAACGTATAGCTATATTTTCATATTCTTCCGGTTTAGTTAATTTTCCTTTGTATTTAATTACATATTCGAAAACTTCTTTACTTCTTTCTCCAAATTTACCCGGAGCAGCTTCCAAACTTTTATCCTGAATCGCGCTCATGATTTCGTTTGGTGTCACTTTGTAAGTAGACATTTGCGTTGGATTCAACCAAACACGCATTGAGTAATCTTTTACACCTCCAAAAATACTGGCTGAACCAACTCCTGGAATACGTTTGATCTCCGGAATAATATTGATTTGTGCATAATTGGCAACAAAAGTCTGATCGTATTTTGACTCATCTTCGGTAAACATACCAATAGCCATAATGAAACTATTTTGTTGTTTTGCAGTAGTCACACCTTGCTGAACAACCTCTGCCGGCAACTGACTAGTTGCCTGAGCAACTCTGTTTTGCACGTTTACCGCGGCCTGATCTGCATTAGTTCCTAATTTAAAGAACACTGTAATTGCAAGAGATCCGTCATTACTGGCCGTAGAACTCATGTAAGTCATGTTCTCAACACCATTGATAGACTCTTCAAGTGATGGTGCCACAGAACGTAAAACCGTTTCTGCATTCGCTCCTGGATAAACTGCCGTTACCAAAACCGATGGCGGTGCAATATCAGGAAACTGTTGTAAGGGCAACTTCGTAAGACCAAGTATACCTAATATGACCAATAAAATGGAAATAACGGTTGCCAGTACAGGTCTTTGTATAAATATTTTGAACATTTTCGTAAAAATTATTTTTTATTAATTATTTGGGCAACTTTTGCAGGAGATGATTTTTCCGGCTGAATTGCTTGCCCGTCCTGAAGTTTATCGATTCCGCTTAATACAATTTGGTCACCGGATTTTACACCATCTTTAATAATGTAATTCGTTCCGCTTTTACCAGAAACTGTGATAGGCATTTTAGTAACCTTGTTTTCTTTATTTACTGTGAAAACAAAAACTTTATCCTGCATCTCAACAGTAGCTGATTGTGGCACTAAAACCGCATCATCATGTTGAAGACCTAAACGAATTCTTCCTGTGTTTCCTGAACGTAAAGTTCCGCCAGCATTAGGGAAAGTTGCTCTTAAAGTAATCGCGCCGGTAGTTTTATCAAATTGACCGTCTACCATATCGATTTTTCCGGTTTGAGGATAAGCGTTATTATCTGCTAAAACCAAAGTTACAGGAGGTAATTTTTTTAGTTTATCACCAAGTGTATTTCCAGCGTATTGCGCTTTAAAATTGATGAAATCAGTTTCTCCTAAAGAGAAATAAGCATAAACTTCATGAACATCAGATAAGTTTGTTAACGGCTCAACATCAGTTGCAGAAACTAAACTTCCTTGTTTTTTAGGCAATCTACCAATGTAACCGCTTACTGGAGCTGTAACATTTGTATATCCTAAATTAATTTTGGCAGATCCTACCATTGCTTTTGCTTGTTCGATGTTTGCAGCAGCAATTTTTTGAGAAGCTTTAGCTGTTTTTAACTGATAATCAGAAACTACTTTGTTTTGAACTAAAGGAGTTAATTTATCAACTTCTAACTGAGCATTTATTAAAGCCGCTTCATAAGCATGAAGACTTGCCAATGCATTGTTTAATTGCTCACGGAAAGGACGTTCGTTTATTTTGAATAAAGTTTGACCTTTATTTACATAAGCTCCTTCGTCTACAAAAACTCTTTCAAGGTTTCCGCTTACCTGAGGACGAATTTCAACATCAACTGTTCCCTGAATCGAAGCAGGATATTCAGCATCTGTAGTAGTGTTTTCGCTTGTAATAGCTAGAACGGGTAACAATGGTGGAGCAGGAGCTGCTGGAGCCTGCGATTTATCTGCACAACTGCTTAGCACTAGTGCCAGGATAAAACTGGTTATAATTACATTTTTCATTTTAGTATTGGTTTTAATTTGTTGGACATTCTCTTTGTTAAAAAATTGTGGCATTCTGGCATTCCCGGTGTTCATATTTAATTATATTAAATTATCTAACGTTGTTAAGTAATATTGTGCAAAAATTCAAATAACAGTACTTTCCAAATCTATTATGAAATGGGATTAAATTATTTATCACTGTTAAGTAAATCGGAAAACAAATTCTGATATTACGCTAATTAAATTTTCTAACACTGTTAAGTAAAGTAGTAAAAAAATAGTTGCTAAATTACTCTATTAAATCATTTATCACTGTTAAGTTAAAATGAAATTTTTTTATTGAATTGATTTTATAATTCCACCAATCGCATCTTTTAGGATTTGATTGTTGATAGTTTCCATTATTTCGCTTTTATTGATGATATTAATTGCAATCAAACCGTGAATTACAGAGAAAAAAGTAAAATACTTCTGTTTGATTACTTCATCAGTAGGGTTGCTGTTTTTCATAATTTCAGCAATTACCGAAGTGAATAATTTATAAGGTCTTTCCTGAGCTGAACATTGTTGGGAACAACAATTCATTTGCACTCCAAACATCACCTGATACATTTCGGTATCTGTAAAAGCGAAATCCCAATAGGCCATCCACATGGCTTCTAATTGTTCTTCCGGTTTTTCAAATTTATCTAGGGCTTCCTGAAGTTCTTTTGCTAACTTGATAAAACCTTTTCCGGTTAGTTCATTAAGAATAGCTTCTTTATTCGAAAAGTATTCATAAATGATCGGAGCCGTATATTCAATCTTGTCAGCAATTTTTCGCATGCTCAGACCTTGCCATCCTTCTTCTTTAACGATAGCATAAGCAGCCTCAAGAATGTTACTTCTTGTCTCTTCTTTTTGTCTTAAAATACGATCTTTACTAGCCATTTTATTTAAGTATTAAATTGTTTAACACCGTTAGGCAAATGTATGGTGGTTTTTCTGATTATGAAATAAATTTATCATAATATTTTCTTATTGTTGTATAGACAAATATTGAAATACGTTGAAAGCCTTTAGTTATAAGGCTATTTTTAGCTTTTCTTTTTTAAGAAGCAGATGGATTTTCGTGTTTCAAGACCATTTTTCCCGCTCTTCACTGTATCATTTATGGTAAACGCCGCTATAAAAGGATGCCGTTTCGATCGTGACTAGGGGAAGATCTGTTTTTTTTAAGAGGTTTTCGGTTTAATCGCGAATAAAATTTTGACCAAATTATTTATGTTAAACAGGATTGAAATCCAGCCTTACAATATAGTTCGAGCATATGGCTCTTTTTTTAATCATTTTTATGCTTACCCAAATAGATTGTAAAATTCCAGAGGAATGATTTATATTGTAAGGCTGGATTTTAATCCAGATTAAAATGAGTATGTTTCATTAATAAACATTACAAGATGTTTTTATTTTTTCATTTACATCATTATAAAAAGGAGTTTCGATTCCATATTTATTGGCATTTTCAATCACGTAATCTACCAAGAAACGTTTCTCTGTTTGATTATTGTTTTCAAAATCCAATTGTAGAGATGATTTGGATTCGAATGGAAATTTGGTCAATAAATCTTTAGAAGTTTCGATGTCTTGCATTGTCAGGGTGATATTGTTTTTACTGGCAAGTGATTGAATCTCCATCATCATATTTCCCAGAATATACATTAGGTTTTGATCTTTTAAAAGTTGACCAAAGGTAATTTTATATGCCGACGTGATTCCTGCAACGGGAGCAACGAAAAGATATTTTGTCCATAAGATCTGATTGATGTTTTCTGCATATGTAATGTCTAAACCTCCTGAAGCCAATAATTCTATTAATTGTTTATTCTCATGTCCTCCAACGAAAATTTTCCCAGGTCCCCCAACATGCTGTATATGTCCTGGTTGCTTTACGTTTGAAGCCACATAAATACAACCTTCCATAATGTTTGCGGCTTGCGGTAAATTTTCTTGAATTATTTCTTTGGCATTCACGACATTTTGCAAAGTGATTATGATCGTTTCGGGACCTATACAATCTTTGTATGTAGATAATACATCTTTTATAGAATAAGATTTAGAAGTAAGGATCAAAACATCCAAAATTCCAATTTCAGTTGGATTATCTGATACTAAATCGGGAGATATAGTTTCTTTAGTGCCTTTAGATTCAAACACTAAACCTTTATTTTGGATTACGTTTTTGGTTTCACCTCTGCAAATGAATATAATTTTGGTTGTACTGTCTTTATATTTTTTGACTAGGGGAGCACCAACAAATCCACCGATGCCGCCGATTCCAAGAATTCCTATTTTCATCGTATCTGAGTTCATATCGTAGTATTTTGGGTTTTAAATTATCAATGCAAAGTAAATAGGTTTAAGACGAATGATTGATGTAAAAATATCGGTTATATTTGTAAAAATTAAGGATTATGAAAGATACCTTTTTTATATACAAAGATTTCGAAATTTATTCTGTAGAAGAACTCACCTGGAAAAAGGAAGTACATCGACATAATTTTTTCGAACTATTATATATCGAATACGGGACAGGAAATCATATTTTAAATTCGATTGCTCATCATTACAAACAGCACGATATTTATTTACTTACTCCCAAGGATTATCATTCCTTTAAAACATTGGAGCCCACAAAATTTCACTGTTTGCGTTTTCTGCCCAATTTTTTTTCGAACAAAAAAGAAATAGAAGAGATCGAAATGCTATTTTATTATCACAATCAAACCAATGGAAATTTGATTTTTTTGCAAGATGATAAAGCTTTTTGTGAAATGGTTATTTTAAAGATACTGGACGAAGTTGCTCAACCAAAAGGGCAAAACGAAATCATTATTAAAAGTTTGATGATGTCATTAATTCAGATTATTCGACGAAATGCCGGCATAAACGAAAACAGTCTTAATTTTCAAACTAACGAGGTTTTAAAGATTGATACTATTTTAAGTTATATCCGTTCGAATATTGCGAATCCACATTTGCTGAAGAAAAAAAAAATGGCGATTTATTTCAATGTTTCGATCCATTATATTGGTGAGTACTTTAAAACGCATCTCAATATTACTTTAAGAGATTATATCGAGCAAACAAAGCTGAAAGTAGTTATCGAAAAATTAAGTAAAAGCAATTTGACTTTTTCAGAAATCAGTAATGATTTAGGGTTTATTGATAGTAGTCATTTTAATAAATTCATCATGAGAAGTACGGGAATCTCTCCATCTGAATTTAAAAAATCATTAATTATTTCAGCAACATAAGTTTGATTATTTTTAATGTTACTTTTTTGAAGTATGATTTTTGTAGCAAAGCCGAAAGTTGAAACACAATCTTGTCATTTCGATTCTGAAGCTTCAGCAGAGAAATCACACACGAAACTCCGTACCTGGAATCGCCAATCTTTGTCGATCTTCTAGCGTAATTTCTCCTTTGTCGAGATGACAAAATCTTTGTGATTTTGGACTTTGCGACATATTTATAATTCAGAAAAATATATATATCGGTCGGCTGGAGCTTTTAATAAAAAATTATTTTATAAAATCCATTTCTACATGCTCAATTCCCGCATCGAGGAAATAATTATTAGTTTGTCTGAATCCGTTTTTGATATAAAACGGAGTTGCAATTACCTGAGCATAAAGATAAATTTTGTCTTCGTTTTTTAAATCGTCTAATATTTTTAATAGTAAGGCTTCACCAATTCGTTGCCCTCTAAAGATATTTAGGACAGCGATTCGTTCAATTTTTGCTCCTTTTTCCATTTTTCGGTATCGTGCTGCTCCGGCCGGGAAACCATTTACGGTTGCCAAATAATGTACTGCATCTTCATCATCCATTGATTCGCGTTTCGGAGATACATTTTGTTCTTCGACAAATACTTTTTTTCTAATTGAGAATGCGGTTTCTATTAATTTTTGATCTTCAACTTTTTCTACTACAATTGTGTTTTCGGTATACGTCTGAGTTTTGTTATTGCTCATTATAATTTCTGGTATTTTACTTGTTTATGGCTTCGAATAAATTATTATATTATTAATCAGTTCAATATAATTGCGGGATTGACTTGAAAATAAATCGTGTACAAATATACGTAGTTAACTACATATATTCAAAATTTAATTTCATATTTAAATTTTATTTATAATGAAGGCAGGACTTAATAGGAATGTGAAAGGTGATTGAAGTCTTAATTTTTTAGAATGTTCCCGATCGAAATGATATCTTTTTCCTGGATCTTTAGACAGGAAAAGATATAATGTAGAGCGGAACTAAAGTTCTGGTTGAATGAAATTTATCTGCTTTTAAAAATGAGCAATTAAAAAGGAATAATAAAAAATACACCTCTAAACATAAAGTTGTCTAGAGGTGTCTTCAAAATTAAAATATAATAAGATGTTTATGAATCTATTCTGCTTGTATCTTTTTTGCGATATACCAGATAAAAAACTTGTGGTAATACAGTTAGTGATAAGAACATACAAGTTATCAATCCACCGACGATCATGATGGCTAATGGTTTTTGAACTTCAGAACCCATTCCTGTTGATAATGCTGCAGGTAGTAATCCTAAAGATCCCATAAGGGCAATCATAACAATTGGACGAATTCTGCTGTAAATACCATTAGAAATAGCATCTTTCAAATGCATTCCTGCTTGCATATTTTCCCGGATCATACCAATGAGGACAATACTATCGATAGCGCTGACCCCAAAGAGAATAATAAAACCAATTCCGGCTGATATTCCGAACACGGTTCCTGTGACCCAAAGTGATAAGAAACCACCAATAAAAGCGTAAGGCATGGCACTTATAGCCACTAAGGTATCTTTGAAATTACCGAAATTGAAATACAACAAACATAAAATCAAAATCAAAACAACCGGAACAATCATTGCTAATTGTTTAGAAGCTCTTTCTTTGCTTTCAAATTCTCCTGCCCATTTCATTACATTTTCTTTAGGTAGTTTTACCTCTGCAGCTACTTTTTTCTGAGCTTCGTCAATCGTACTTCCTAAATCTCTTCCTTCAATACTAAAACCTACGGCAATATATCTACTGTTTCCTTCACGATAAATGAATGTTGGACCTGTTTTATATTCTACAGTAGCAATCTCTTTCAACGGAACTTTTTTGCCATTCATTGTCGGAATAAGAATGTCTTCAATCTTTTCTTTTGAGTCACGATATTCTTTCTCAAAACGTAAAGTGATATCAAACACCTTTTCGTCATCATAGAATTTGGTTGCTGCCTGACCTCCAATTGTCATTCTGATAACAGCTTGCGCATCGGCAGTTGTAACTGCGTAACGCGCCATTTTTTCGTCGTCAAGTTGAATTCTTAATTCCGGTAAACCAATGTTTTTATAGACATTGATATCTTCGATCCCTTTTACATCTTTGATTGATTTAGCTACTTTTTTAGCCATTTCTTCCAATTGAAAAAGATCATTTCCAAATATCTTAATTACAAGCGGACTTTTTACTCCGGCAACATATTCTTCGACATTATCCTGAATAGGCTGGCTAAATCCAAATCCGATTCCGGGATATACATCGAGTTCCTTCTTGATCTCAGCAATCAGTTCTTCTTTGCTGATATTACGTTTCCATTCGTCCTGATGTTTTAATTCGATATGCAATTCGATATTAAAAAATCCTGTTGGATCTGTTCCGTCATTTGGTCTTCCGGTTTGGGTAAGAACGAATTTTACTTCTTCGAATTTCCTTATTTTGCCTTTCATTTCTTTGGTAAGCCTCACGGCTTCGTCCAGATTGATACTATTAGGCAAAGTTGCTCTGACATAAATAGCTCCTTCATTCAATTTTGGAATAAATTCTGAACCATAAAAAGCAAATTTGGCACAACAAAGTGCAAGTAAAGCTAAGAAAGCATATATTGTTGCTTTACGATGTCTGGTACTCCATTGAAAAAGTTTAAAAAGATTTACTCTGAAGAAACGCGAAATCATATTTTCTTTCTCTACAATATTTTTGGTCAACATCACTTTACACATTGCCGGAACATAGGTAAGGGATAGAATCAAAGATCCTAAAAGGGCATAACTTAGTGTAAAGGCAAGGGGAGAGAACATTTTTCCTTCTACTTTTGTGAAAGAGAAAATTGGCATTAATGCAACAATCAAAATGATTAAGGCAAAGAAAATATAAGTAGCCACACTACCAACACTTTTCTTGATAAGTCCCATTTTACTCATGTTGTTAAAGCGTTCCATTCCCACTTTATGTGCTTTCTTTTCGAGCGATACAAAGACCTGCTCGACAATTACTAATGTTCCTTCGAGTAATAATCCGAAATCCAGCGCTCCCATCGAAATTAAATTTGCGGGCAATCCCTGAATTCTCAACATAATAATGGCAAACAAAAACGAAAGCGGAATTACAGATGCCACAATCAATGATGTTCTCCAGTTGTAAAGGAAAATAAATACAATTAATGAAACCAATAATATACCTTCTACAAGGTTTTTTGTTACCGTTTTTACGGTTGTATCTACCAATTTGGTACGGTCAATAAACGGGACTATTTTTACATTATCCGGCAGTACTCTTTCGTTCAGTTCATTCAAACGATCTTTAAGTCTCTTGATTACTTCGCCTGGATTTTCTCCACGAAGCATCACTACAATACCTTCTACAACATCATCATCGCCGTCTAAACCTACTTGTCCTAATCTTGGTTTGGCTGATATCGAAACTTCAGCTACGTGTTTTACTAAAATGGGTGATGATCCTTTGGTTTCAATCAGGATATTACCAATATCTTCGACTTTATTAATCAAACCTACACCACGTACTACATAAGCCTGATCACCACGCTGAATAACATCTCCACCAACATTGATATTACTTTTCGAAACTGCTTCGTAAACATCTAATGCAGAAAGATTGTAATTCTCTAATTGTGTTGGATTGATCTTGATTTCGAACATTTTTTCTTCACCGCCAAAACTTACCACATCGGCAACACCGGGAACAGCGATTAGTTCTCTTTCGATTACCCAATCCTGAATGGCTTTTATTTCCTTAATTGGCAAATCACTTTTGATGATGTATCTGAATATTTCGCCTGTTGCTCCGGATGGTGGTTCAATTTCTACATCGGCACCTTCGGGAAGATCTAATCCGTTAAGGCGATTAGAGGCATATTGCTGTGCGTAGAAATCCTCGACATCATCATCAAATAATACAGTTACAACTGATAATCCGAAAAGTGAAATAGAACGTACTTCTGCTTTTTTCGGGATCGTGTTCATTTGTTTTGAAATAGGAAGTGTGATGAATTTCTCTACTTCTTCGGCACTTCTTCCCGGCCATTGTGTAATGATTCTTGCCCTTGTATTGGTTACATCAGGAAAAGCTTCGATGGGCGTATGGATATAGCTCACTATACCCGCGACTAGTAATACGGCTGTTAGGAAAAAAACTATAAGAGAGTTTTTTAGCGAGAAAGCCACCAGACCTTGTACAAATTTTTTCATTTCTTGTATGGTATTTATCCGTTTTTAGGGATAATTAGTTTTTTAATCGTTCGTGAATCAAAAGTTGATTTTTGGTAATCACCATTTCACCTTCATTAACTCCTTTGTCAAAATAAACCCAGTTGTTGTTTTTTATAATCGGATTAATTTCTCTGGTTTCAATTGTACAATCATCTTTGTAGATCAAAATATGGTCGCGATTATTATCAAAAATGACTGCTTTTGCAGGAATAGCAACTAACATTTCTCCACCTTTGCTTTTATCGATTACGATATCTGCTGTCATTCCGGGTTTTAGTTTCAGGTTTTTGTTCTCCAACACAATTCTGGCTTTCAATACATGTTCATCTGCATCAAAAACTTTGGCAAGCATGGCAATTTTCCCTTTAAAAACTTCGCCTGGATAAGCAGGCGTTGTAACGTCTACTAACATATTTTCGGTTACGTTTTTCAGATTACTGGTATATACATTTACTAATACCCAGATTTCTTTTAAGTCAGAAATAGTAAAAAGAGGATCACTGCCATCTGTTATTTGCATTCCCGGGCTAATGTTTTTAGCCACGATATATCCTTCAGTAGGTGCTTTTATCTGAAAAACTGATCTCTCGCTGCTGGCACTAAACATGGCAAGATTGGCTCTCACATTTTCAAGAGAAGACTTTAAAACATCCAATTCGCTTTGCGCCTGCATTAAATCTTTTTGGGAAGCAATTCCATCATCAAACATTGATTTGATCGATTGTAAATTACGTTGTGCCACTGCTATCTGAGATTGAAACGATTTACTTTCAGATTGCATACCATTCAGTTCTGTACTTTTTATTTCAGCCAGAACTTGTCCTTTTTTTACATAATCTCCCAATGAAAAAGTAGTTTTGGTAATAATTCCTTCTACAAGACTATTAAATTGTACTACATGATCTGCGTTATAAGTGATATTTCCGGTAAGATTGATAGACTCAGTAACGGAACGCTTTTGTGCGGCTTCGATTGTGATTTTTTCTTTTAAGTCTTTATCGATACAAAATTTTTCTTCTTTTGTTTCTTTGATTTCTTCCTTTTTGCCACATCCATAAACGAGCATTAACCCAAGTATCGGGAGTAAAATAAGTTTCTTCATTGTGTTTATTATTATTGTAAGATCATTTGCTAAGTATTCAGGATCAGTATAATTAATTAATTTCCTGACCTGAGATGTAGCGCAGTTCTTCAAGGTTTTTATTAAGGTCTTTTTTAGAATTTAGCAGGATAGATTTGTTGTCTAGATAAGCATCAACAAAATCAAGATATTCTAACATACTTGTATTTCGCTGCATGAAATTTTTGCGGTAGCTTTCAAGAAGTTTATCAAGATCTTCTTCATAATTGGCATCGACGCTCTCATACAATTTTTTGGTTACCAGTAAATCTTCATAAGCTTGTAATACTTCAGACTGGATGCTAATTGTTTTTTCTTCGGTCAATAACTTACCTTGGGTAATCGATATTTTAGCTGCTTTTATGTTTCCCTGATTTCTATTGAAAAATGGAAGATCAAGAGCAAAACCAACACCAACAAAATCTACCATTGTACTAGACCCACGGTCATAGGTGACTCCAAGGGTAACATCTGGTGTTCGCATCGCCTTTTCGTATTTGTACTTATTGTTGTTATACTCATTTGCTAGTTTAATGACTTTCATATCAGGTCGGTTCTCTAGAGCTGAAGCCATAAGATTGCCTAAATTAATATTGTCAAGATTTTTATTATTGGGAACAAAACCATCTTCGGTAAGTTTGATATAACTTGTAGCAGGCAGATTCATAAGAACTTTAAGCTCTTTTTGTAAGGAGTTATTCTCTTTTTGCAAATCGCTGATTTCTTTTAAGAATTGTAGCTCAGTTGCTTTAAGTCTTATGTATTCGCCTCTTCCTATATTGCCTTGTGAGACTTGGTTGCTGTATGCTTTAAGTAAGATTTGTATCGAAGAAATTTGTTTTTTATAAACAGCTTGGTGTCCTTGTGTATACTGCAATTCGGTTAGATTGCCTCGGAACTCAATTTTTAGGTTGCGCAAAAAGGTTTTAAAGTATTCTTTGGCAATATCTACTCCCACTTTCTCCATGGCAATTAATTTTTTTCTTTTGCCGGCTGTCTGGATAAGTTGCTCAAGTTCAGCATTCACTTGGGAGGTCGTTCCAAAATTTCCCCATAAAGGAGGTAATTGCTCGGCTGTGGCATTGTGCCAAAGATTGATCTCGCCAATAGTAAGGGTAGGATTGGGCCATAATTTCGCCTGAATAACTTGCGCATCAGCAATGTCGATATTTAGCTTTTCAGAAATAAGAGAAATATTCTTATCCAGAAACAAAGCCTCGGCTTGTGTTCGGGACAGAACAATTGTATCGTTTATTGCGGCAATTTGCGCCACACCTTTGTGCGATACAATAACGAGAAGGGTTAAAAGTATACGTTTCAAATTAAGTTTGTTTTTAATATGCTGCAAAGTTATCTGCGGTATATTAACCCTTAATTTGATGTCTGTTAGAAAGGAGTTAGAGTCACATTAGAAAACGATTAGAGCGCAGGAAATAATAAAGTTACCGTTGTTCCTTCGTCTTTCTTAGATGTAATTGTAAAATAGATATTATTTTGTTTAAAGATGATATTAGCAAGCGAAAGTCCAACACCGCTACCTTTTATATTATTTACATTTTTACCTCTGTAAAAAGTCTGTTTAATAAATTTTAAGTCGTCTTCGCTGATACCCGTTCCGTGATCTTCGATTACAATTTTAAGCTGATTGTCGTGCTGCAACAGACTTATCTTTATAGGATTACCGTTGGAGTATTTTACGGCATTTTCTATAATATTGTATAAAGCGATTTTAATTTCATTACTGTTTCCTTTTATCGAAAGCAATTTATCATTGACAATTTCGATCGCAATTTGTATCTGAGAACCTTTTAATTGATAGACATCCGGCAGTTGATCGTTAATATCCCAAACGAGTTCATCGACCCTGAAAATTTCATTTAATTCTGTATTGTCCCGCAGTCCGGAAAGCATCATGAGCGTATTCATCGTATCTTCGATCTGATAGACGTTTTCTAATACTTTTTCAGACATTTCTTTGTACTCAGCACTTGATCTGTCTTTTTGGGCAAATACTTCCAGGTTTCCGGATATTGCTGTTAAAGGCGTTTTGAATTCATGCGAAACATAATTAATAAAGTTCTTCTGGATGATAAACGTGTCCGAAAGTCGCTTGAATAAATTATTATACGTTTCGATCAATTCCTGAATATCATCTTTTGTATTGGGAGAGGTAATATGACGATCCAAAGACGAAGCTTCGATCTCATTGACCTGATTGATAATGTTTTTTATCGGGCTATAGGCAAGGTTTGAAAGCAAACGGCTCACAATGTAAATCGTAATTAATCCGCTGATTAAAACCAGGATCATGATAATTAGTAAACGATTGGTAATGGTTTTAAATTCCTGATCATTTTTCTTAACAAATACCACAAAATCCCCTTCATTGTCATGGTAAAAACTTCCGAAATAAAAATGATGATTTGATTTAAAATTCAGCTTTCGATTTTTTCTAATATAATCCAGCCTTTCTGCATTTATATTAGCGTCAATTGCCTTGTCACCATATACAATCTGATTTTTTTTGTTGTAAACACGAGTTATGATCTCAAGTGAATTCTCTCTGAATTGCTGACCAATTATTAAATGTTGTTTTTCTGGTAATTCATCTTTTTCAAGATAGAAAATACCAGTAAGTAAACATGTTTTTTGGAGTTCGTTATAAATAATCTTTTCCGAATAACTATAAAACGAAAAATACGTTATAATAGAAGCAATGACAAATACAACGCTAAAAGTAAAAGACGATATTAAGGTAAACCTGTTGCGTATTTTCATAACTCTTCTTTAAGCATATATCCCGTTCCTTTTATGGTATGGATAAATTTATGGTTCTGCTCGATTTTGTTTCTTAAATACGAAATATAGACATCGACAACATTCGTATTATTGTCATAATTAATGCCCCAAACTGCATTTAATATCTGCGTTCTTGACATAACCTTATTTCTGTTTTCTAATAGAAATAAAAGCAATTTATATTCTCTTGGAGACAAATCAATCAAAGCATCATTTTCTGTAACCTTATGTTCTTCAGGATTTATAGATAGAGTTCCTAATTTGTATAAGGTTTCTTCATTGACATAATTAAATTTGGTTCGGCGTGTCAAAGCATTTACTCTCGAAATCAATTCCTTAAAATGGAAAGGCTTAACCAAATAATCATCAGCACCGGAATCCAGCGCATTTACTTTATCATCCGTATCGCTAAGAGCGCTTAACATTAAAATTGGAGTATGAATTTTTTTAAAGCGCATCATTTTAGTCAGCTGAATACCATCAATTCCCGGAAGCATAATATCCATCAGGATAATATCCCAGGTATCGTGCTGAATAAGATCGCGGGCAATCTCGCCTGTTTCAGCCAGATGCACCGTAAAATTGTTTTCTTCTAAACCTTTTATAATAAATTCGCTAATGCGTTTATCATCCTCAATGAGCAGAACATTCATACTTAAAAATCTAATGTTATAATAGTTGTTTTGAATTTATCAGGAAGTGATAATGAACTAAAGCGAAATTACCTGATGAATCGTTTTTATAAAGTGTTTATTTTATAAATTATATTTCTTTATTAAATCAGTATAAAGCAATTCAGCATCGGTATATAGATTTTTATCCAGCTGAACTTGGCTATCTAAAATCTCTTGTTCTTTATTAGACAATTCATAAGGTTTGACTTTATATATTGTGATTTTTATCTCTTGCATAATATTAATTTAGAAAAGCGAATTATCAAAAATAACATTTAATTATCGCAATTGTTGTTAAAATTGAATGTTGTAGGAAAAGAAGATGTTTAGGAATTTAATTATTGCAATTTTCAGAAACTATTCCGACAGTTGGTGTCATCATATAGATTTTGTTTTTTCAAACAAAAAAAGCCGCTTTTCTTTTTATTTCATACTAAGTAATTTATAGCATTATTCTTTTAGATTTTATCCTATAAAATAGTAAACTAAATTGACATGAATTTTATATAATTTTAATTTTGTTTTTAATAAAACATTGATATGTAATTAATTAACTTTTATTAAAGAAAGGTTTAACATGGTCTGTTTTAGCGGACTGTCTGAAATTATTAATTTTAATAAAAATAAAAATTAATAACGTTTTAATATTTAAGATTATGAAAAAGAATATAGCCATATTAGCCACAGACGGTTTTGAAGAAGTAGAATTATCATCGCCTAAAGCCTATCTGGAAGAGCAAGGCTGGAACGCAGATATTATCAGTTTGAAATCTGGAACTATCAAAGCCTGGAAAGACGGAAATTGGAGCAAGGAATATAGTGTTGATGTAGTATTAGATCAGGCAAATGAAGCAGATTACGATGCTTTGGTTCTTCCGGGAGGAGTGATAAACCCTGATTTATTGAGAAGAGAAGAAGCCGCAGTAAATTTTGTACGTTCCTTTTTTGAAAGTAAAAAGCCAGTAGCGGCGATTTGTCATGGTCCTCAGATTCTGGTAGATGCTGATGTCTTAAAAGGTCGAAAAGTAACTTCTTTCTTCTCTGTTAAAAACGATTTGAAAAATGCAGGAGCACAATGGGAAGACTCAGAAGTAGTCGTAGACAACGGATTAGTAACCAGCCGAAACCCGAATGATTTACCGGCTTTTAATAAAAAAATGGTGGAAGAAATTAAAGAAGGAAAACACGAGCGCCAGACAGTTTAAAAAATATTTTTATTTAGATTATCAGGTTATAAAAAAAGAAGCCGTCTCAAAACATATAATTTGAGACGGTTTTTTATTTGATGATGTTTTGATTTTTATTGGGTTAATTTTGAGTGGAGGCAAAA
>NZ_JBNNFM010000039.1:0-41708 GCF_050267765.1 Flavobacterium sp. NPDC079362
GCTTATAACGGATATTTTTAAATCCTGTTATAAGCGTTTTTTATTGTCTAAAAAATAAACCTGATCAAAAATAAGGGATGTTTTTCAGTGCCCTCGTAAATTATGATCAGACTTTTTTTATGTCATTTGGTAGTACTCGTTTCATTTATCAAACGTACAGATTTGTTGTAAAAAAGTTTTATTAAAAGCACCTCTACAAGCGAAGTATGTTTTTTGTGATCGCATTCGTACCACCAATAAGATGAATATTGAATGTTATTTTTCTCCATTCGAACCATCCATACTTTTTCATTATTTCTCTTAATCATTTTTGATTCAATAATTTTATAGCCAGTTCCTGTCCAGCAAACTAAAGGATTGTGAGATGGAGTTTTAATATAAATAAGCTTTTCCGGAGTTACGATTTTATAAACTTCATTATTAACCCATATTCTATCTTTGGTGTTGTATTCAGGATTTAGATTCTCAAGTAAATCATGTTTAATCTCTTTTTTAATCTCTACACTCGTTACGAATAGTATTAAGAACCCTATTATAATTGGAATAAAAGTAAATTGGGCAAGATTTGTATGTACAATTTCTTCCTTTTTAGGTTTTAAGTAACGAATGAAAAACAACATTGGCACGATCTGATAAAATGCAAAGCAAAGCAAACCTATTGTATGATGCAGCGTATTTTCCTCGGTACAATTAAATAGAATTAATGTTATGATTCTAAAGTAATTCGAAATAATATTTAATCCGATCACAAGACAGCAAAAAAGGAAAATCTGTTTTACGTTGTAGTACTTTTGTTGTTTTCGTTCTTCTAATGTTAGTAAAAAAGCCCCAACAAGCAAACCTGTTTTGAACATAGATAATCCCATGCATGCAGTGTCGACTGTAATTTTTGCATTATTGATGTAGAAATTCACGCCTTCTATTTTAGTAATCGGAATGAAATTTTTTAAGGTTAAATAAACAACATAACAAAGAGACTGTTTGATTTCTACAGTCAAATAATCGAAAAAAGTATTAAAAAGCGACGAGAATAATAGAATACAGATAAAAGCAATGAATGAAAATTTTTGAGTAAAACTATAATAGATGAAACATGCTAAAAGTGCCAAAGCTAAAAAATGCAAAGATTTAGTGTGCAAACGATAGCTTATAAATTCTAATAGAAAAATGAGACCCCAAAGAGGGTAGTTCATATTAAATGAAGTTTTTCTACCCCCCATAAGAAATAATACTATAGAAAATACAATTCCAAAAAGATTGCTGTCAAGACCTGATATAACTATATTCGAGTTTATAACCAATAAGCAAATCAGAGTCAATAGCACAATTGCTTTTTTATATTTAAGTAGTAGCTTCATTAAATCGCTTTCTTTTTGTTTTTTGCATAATAAATGAAAAGCATTGTTGATCCAAGAATGATTAATAACCATTCATGAGGTTCAGGAACTGATCCGTCATTGTTGATAGAAGCATTTCCTAAAGTATCTACGTTTTTCTCAATTCCATTGTTTTTATAATCATCATCAGTTTCAAGAACAATTAAAGATGAAATAGGGGTGACAATATTTGCGTCTTTTGCCAGTTCTACATATGAATTACTGGTTAATGTGTCGTTCTGGATTTTTACCTGTTCCTCAAGAACTTTTCCAAAAGCGTACATTCTGTAAATATGGTCCGGACCATTAATTTTTAAAGTATTGTTTTGAGGGTTTTGGGTAATAGAAATATTCGCCGGCTCAATATTGACACTATTGATGTCATTTTTAAATAAAACAAATTGATTCTCATTGATTAGTTGTAAAGTATTTTTTAGACTAGTCTGATAGTAATCTACATATTTTTGCTCCTTGGCAGTTTGCCAAAACGGATTGATATCAGATGATATATTAATTATCTTTAGGTTTCGCTGCTTAGTTTCGGTTCTTATTCTTCTTAAATAATTCGAGTCTTCAAGTTCTTCAAAATTGGCAGAAAAAGTTCCGCATTTTGTGATGATTAAGCTGTTTTGGGTAATTTTATAAAGAGGCAGTAAAGAATAATGGAGATCTTCAAATTCTAGTTCTATAGCCCTGAAATTATCATTATTGATTGCTTCTTTCTTTCCGTTTACAAAAACAAATACATTTTTTTTATTTAAGTTCACAAGAGATTCTATTTGTTTGGTAGTCCAGCTGCTGTTCAAATCCAATATGATTTCTACGGGTGCAAAAGGAATAACAGTTTTCTGGATGTCTTTTACTTCATAAACTTTGTTTTTCCACGTAAACGAACTTGATTGCAAAGGCTTGGTCAAAGGCATCAAAGCTTCCCAGTTGTCTAGGCCTTTTGATTGATTGATGTAAAAATCCTTTTTAAGCTCAAAATCTTTACTGGTCACGATTTTTGTATTTCCAACAGTCTGAATTCTTGAAATAGTTTCTGCATTTGAAATATTCGGGCCTTTTATAGAGAGACTTTGGTATTTCATTTCGTTATCTTCGACTTTTAGCGGAGTTGTAAAACCGCATTTAAATGTTCGTGGATTCTTTTGATTTATGGGGAAAACTCTAACAACAACTTTGTTTCCTTCTTTCCATTGCATTAATGATGGATCGCGGCTTTCTACACCAACAATTTGTTTGTATGCTTTATGAGCTTTTTCTTTAGTAGTCAAAACACCTTTCCTTTCAATTCCGTTAACCCATAACGAAAGAGATGTTGCAACAGAGCCTTCCGGTAGTTGAAAAGAATAAATGGCTTCCTGATCTCGCCATGAATCCTTAGAACATTCAATCTTCATTGTAATTTCGGTATAAGCCAAACGAGCTTCGGGATAAAGTTTTACATCTTCTTTGATCGTTTTGGTAAATAAATCTTCGCCGCTCCATAAGTGCTCCTCAGTTTCTAAACGTTTGTCAAAGTTTGATTTCAGGATATTTATTCTGTCATCGTTACTTAGATTAAGATCTTTACAAAATAAATAGGCAATAGAGATAAACGGATTGTGTGTTTTTTTATCATTGTATTGTTTGCTGCCAAATGAATTGAAACCTCCAAAAGAAAACAGATCGTGAAGCGGAATGTAGACGATGTCTTTTTTTAATAGAATTTCGTTAAAAAAATTAGGTTTTAAATGCTGTGAAATCGTAATGTAATTAGGAAGATCTGCATTTTGATCAAATGAATTTAGTCTCGCTGTTTGAGCTATTTTTCTGCTTTCAATACTTAATCCTATCGTAAAAACAGCTAAACTTATTAATATAAGTAAGAAGCCTGCACTAAAAGAAACAGCATATATTTTATTTCTGTTCAGGTATCGGGCAATTGTTGCTGTATGAATAATTAATACCAATGCAGGAACTAAACCGTAGAATCCTAATCCTAAGGCTATTATTCCGACAAAAGAAATTGGCATAACAGGAATTAAATATGCTGTGAAATATAAAATGATTCCAAATGACAAACCATTTATAAAAAACGGAATGGCAATATTGCGGCTTTCGTCTGAATTTCTGTAAATGAAAAAATTAGAAAGGCAGAAAGCAAGAGTTGCGAAATAAACCCAAATTGGCAGATCTTGAAAAACTGGGATAAAAATATTTAGGCAGAAACATCCAATAAACCAATTGAGGATTAAGAATGGGGTTAAGTGAATATAGGTCTCTTTTTTTCTAAGAATTATAAAAGAAAGACCAGCTCCGTAAACTAATTCAAAAATTAGACTCAGTATCGCAATTGAATCAAAATTGTGAAATCGTAATTCTTTAAAAAGAAGCGTGCCCATTAATAGAAGACTGCTAATAACAGTTACGATTAAGCTAATTACAACTTCAGGTTTTTGAGTGTAATATTCTAAAATTTCTAATTTGTATTTCATAGTTGTATTTATTTAAAAGTACTTTGAATTGCAAAGTTATAAGAAAAATTGAATTACACGTTTTTTATTTCATTTATTTGGCTGATGTAAAATTTTTAAAAATGCAGTCTAAGTTTTCTTTTAATTATGATGCAGCGAAGACGTACAATTAAAAACTATAACGTTGTAAATGCTAATTTAGAAAGGTTCTTAGTGAAAAACGGGATAAAATCTGACTTCGTTTGTAACATTAAATTTCGACTTTGTTAAAGAAAAGATTTTAAAATATCAATAATTTATTTTTTTAATGCAAAACTGATATTTTGATAAAAACAAGCAGTCAAAATCGTTTTTCAGCAATAATAATTTTTAAAAAGGCGACTTCTGTTATATTCTTTTTAATTCTCGGCTTTAATTTTTAAATTTGCGTACAAAAAAATAAAAATACCTATTTACTATGGCTTTTGATAATGAAATGAATATTTACAAAGATTATATTAAAGAAATTGAAGAGCGAAAAGAACAAGGACTTCATCCGAAACCAATTGATGGTGCGGAATTGTTAAGTGTAATCATCGCTCAGATTAAAGATTTAGATAACCAATATAGAGAAGACTCTATTAAACACTTTATCTACAATACTATACCAGGAACAACAAGTGCTGCCGGTGAGAAAGCTAAGTTTTTAAAGGAGATCATCCTTGGTGAGTCTGTAGTAAAAGAAATAACACCTGCTTTTGCTTTTGAATTATTGTCACACATGAAAGGCGGACCTTCTATTGAGGTACTTCTGGATTTAGCTCTTGGTGATAATGCGGCTATTGCAAAAGAAGCGGCAAATGTTCTTAAAACACAAGTTTACCTTTATGAGGCAGACACGGATCGTTTAAAGGAAGCATTTAAAAATGAGAACCCAATCGCTATCGAGATTATTAAAAGCTACGCACAAGCGGAGTTTTTTACTAAACTGCCGGATGTTGTAGAAGAAATTAAAGTAGTTACTTTTATTGCCGGAGAGGGTGATATTTCGACTGATTTACTATCTCCTGGTAACCAGGCTCACTCACGTTCTGACCGCGAACTTCATGGTCAGTGTATGATTACTCCTCAGGCACAACAAGAAATTAAGGCACTACAAGCACAACATCCTGATAAAAGTGTGATGTTGATTGCAGAAAAAGGAACTATGGGTGTAGGTTCATCCAGAATGTCAGGTGTAAACAACGTGGCACTTTGGACAGGTAAACAAGCAAGTCCATACATTCCATTTGTAAATATTGCTCCAATTGTTGGAGGTACAAACGGTATTTCTCCAATTTTCCTAACAACTGTTGACGTTACAGGTGGTATTGGTTTAGATCTTAAAAACTGGGTAAAAAAGCTTGACGCAGATGGTAACATTATTCGCAATGAAAATAATGAGCCAATTCTGGAAGAAGCATACTCTGTTGCTACCGGTACAGTACTTACAATAAATACTAAAACCAAGAAACTATATAATGGCGACAAAGAGCTAATTGACATTTCTAAGGCATTTACTCCTCAGAAAATGGAATTTATAAAAGCTGGTGGATCATACGCAATTGTATTTGGTAAAAAACTACAGACATTAGCAGCAAAAATTTTAGATATTGAGATTCCTCTTGTATTTGCTCCGTCAAAAGAGATTTCTTATGAGGGACAAGGTCTTACGGCAGTAGAAAAAATCTTTAACAGAAATGCTGTTGGTATACCTGCAGGTAAAGTGTTACACGCTGGATCAGATGTTCGTGTAGAAGTTAATATTGTGGGTTCTCAAGATACGACCGGTCTTATGACTGCTCAGGAATTAGAATCTATGGCAGCTACTGTAATTTCGCCAATCGTTGATGGTGCATATCAGTCTGGTTGTCATACAGCATCAGTATGGGATAAAAAAGCGCAGGCAAATATTCCAAAATTAATGAAATTCATGAACAACTTTGGTCTTATCACAGCTCGTGATCCTAAAGGTGTTTATCATGCAATGACAGATGTAATTCATAAAGTTTTAAATGATATTACAATAGATGAGTGGGCTATCATTATTGGTGGTGACTCGCATACAAGAATGTCTAAAGGTGTTGCGTTTGGTGCTGACTCAGGAACAGTTGCTCTTGCACTTGCTACGGGTGAAGCTTCAATGCCAATTCCGGAATCAGTGAAAGTTACGTTTGTAGGAGATATGAAAAGCTACATGGATTTCCGTGATGTAGTTCATGCTACACAATCTCAGATGCTTAAGAAATTTGGTGGAGAGAATGTATTCCAGGGTAGAATCATTGAGGTTCATCTTGGGACTCTTAATGCTGATCAGGCATTTACCTTTACAGACTGGACTGCAGAAATGAAAGCAAAAGCTTCTATCTGTATTTCTGAGGATGATACTCTAATTGAATCACTGGAGATTGCAAAAGGCAGAATCCAGATCATGATCGACAAAGGTATGGACAATGAAAAACAAGTTCTACAAGGCTTAATTAATAAAGCAGATAAGAGAATTACAGAGATTAAATCAGCTGAGAAACCAGCTTTAACTCCAGATGCAAATGCGAAGTATTATGCAGAAGTTGTTATTGACCTTGATCAGATTATAGAGCCAATGATTGCTGACCCGGATGTAAACAACGTTGATGTTTCTAAACGATATACTCACGATACTATCAGACCTCTTTCTTTTTATGGAGGAGTGAAAAAAGTAGATCTTGGATTTATTGGTTCTTGTATGGTTCACAAAGGAGATATGAAAATTTTGGCTCAAATGCTAAAAAACATAGAAGATCAACAAGGCAAAGTAGAGTTCAAAGCGCCGCTTGTAGTAGCGCCGCCTACTTATAACATTGTAGACGAACTTAAGGCAGAAGGTGACTGGGAAGTTTTGCAAAAATACTCTGGTTTCGAATTTAATGATAGTGCTCCTAAAGGTGCAGCACGTACAGAATATGAAAATATGTTGTACTTAGAGCGTCCGGGATGTAACCTTTGTATGGGGAACCAGGAAAAAGCAGCAAAAGGAGATACAGTAATGGCAACATCTACACGTCTTTTCCAGGGAAGAGTTGTAGAAGACTCTGATGGTAAAAAAGGAGAGTCATTACTTTCATCAACACCAGTTGTAGTTTTGTCGACAATCCTTGGAAGAACTCCAACATTAGAGGAATATACAACTGCAGTAGAAGGTATCAATCTGACTAAGTTTGCGCCATCTAACAAACAGTTAGTAATGTAATCATATGATTAGTTAATGATAATTGAAAAGCCCGAGTCACAAACTCGGGCTTTTTCTTTTCTAGCTCCTCAATTTTTTGTAACTTGTGATGATCAAATAAAAAAAACAAAAACAATTATAACTTATGGCTTTTGATATTGAAATGATTAAAAAAGTGTATGACAACATGCCAGGTCGTGTTGATAAAGCACGAGAAATTGTTGGTCGTCCACTTACTTTAACAGAGAAAATTTTGTACAATCACCTTTGGGATGGAAATCCAACCAAGGCGTTTGGAAGAGGAGTAGATTATGTTGATTTTGCTCCGGACCGTGTAGCGTGTCAGGATGCAACAGCTCAAATGGCATTGTTGCAATTTATGCACGCCGGAAAATCTAAAGTTGCAGTTCCTACAACGGTACACTGTGATCACTTGATTCAGGCAAAAGTTGATGCTGCAACAGATTTGGCAAGGGCAAAAACACAAAGTAATGAAGTTTTCGATTTCTTATCGTCAGTTTCTAATAAATATGGAATTGGTTTCTGGAAGCCAGGAGCAGGAATTATTCATCAGGTAGTACTTGAAAATTATGCTTTCCCGGGCGGAATGATGATTGGTACCGATTCTCACACTGTAAATGCAGGTGGTTTAGGAATGGTCGCTATTGGTGTTGGTGGAGCTGATGCTGTAGACGTTATGTCCGGTATGGCTTGGGAACTTAAATTCCCTAAATTAATTGGAGTAAAACTAACTGGTAAATTATCCGGTTGGACAGCTCCTAAAGATGTTATCCTTAAAGTTGCCGGTATTCTTACTGTAAAAGGTGGTACAGGTGCAATCGTTGAATATTTTGGTGAAGGCGCAACTTCGATGTCTTGTACCGGTAAAGGTACTATTTGTAATATGGGTGCTGAAATTGGAGCTACAACTTCAACTTTTGGTTATGATGATTCAATGAGTCGTTACCTGCGTTCTACAAACAGAGCAGATGTTGCAGATGCTGCAGATAAAGTAGCTTCTTACCTAACAGGAGATCCGGAAGTTTATGCTAATCCGGAACAATATTTTGATCAGGTTATCGAAATTAACTTAACTGAATTAGAGCCACACTTAAACGGTCCTTTTACACCGGATTTAGCTACTCCGATTTCTAAAATGAAAGAAGCAGCGATCAAAAACAACTGGCCATTGCAAATTCAGGTAGGTTTAATAGGTTCTTGTACCAACTCTTCTTACGAAGATATTGCTCGCGCAGCTTCTTTGGCAAGACAAGTAAGTGCTAAAAACTTAAAAACTAAATCTCAGTTTACAATTACTCCGGGTTCAGAAGTAGTTCGTTATACAATCGAAAGAGATGGATTTATTGATACTTTCGAAAAAATTGGTGCTACCGTTTTTGCAAATGCCTGCGGACCATGTATTGGTATGTGGGACAGAGAAGGAGCAGAAAAAGAAGAGAGAAACACAATTGTTCACTCATTCAACCGTAACTTCTCAAAACGTGCAGATGGTAACCCAAATACTTTAGCTTTCGTAGGTTCTCCAGAATTGGTAACTGCTATGGCAATTGCGGGTGATTTAGGTTTTAACCCATTAACAGACACTCTTATCAATGAAGATGGAGAAGAAGTAATGTTAGAAGCTCCAACAGGAGATGAACTGCCTCCAAGAGGATTTGATGTTAAAGATCCGGGCTTCCAGGTTCCGGCTGAAGATGGTTCCGGAGTTCAGGTTGTCGTAAGTCCAACATCTGAACGTTTGCAATTATTAGCTCCGTTTGATCCTTGGGATGGTAAAAATATCACAGGTGCTAAACTGTTAATCAAAGCCTTCGGTAAATGTACAACAGATCACATTTCTATGGCTGGACCATGGTTACGTTTCCGCGGACACTTAGATAATATTTCTAACAATATGCTAATTGGTGCAGTAAATGCATTCAACCAAAAAACAAATTCAGTTAAAAATCAATTAACGGGTACTTACGATGCGGTTCCTGCTGTTGCTCGTGCATACAAAGCAGCCGGAGTACCATCTATTGTTGTGGGCGATCACAATTATGGTGAAGGTTCTTCACGTGAGCATGCTGCTATGGAGCCACGCTTCTTAGGAGTTAAAGCAGTATTAGTGAAATCTTTTGCACGTATCCATGAAACAAACCTTAAAAAACAAGGTCTTTTAGGATTAACATTCGCTAATGAAGCTGATTATGATAAGATTCAGGAAGATGATACAATTAACTTCGTTGATTTGGTAGATTTTGCTCCCGGAAAACCATTAACGATAGAATTCGTTCATGCTAATGGTACTAAAGATATTATCTTAGCTAACCATACTTACAACGCCGGTCAAATTGGCTGGTTTGTTGCAGGCTCAGCATTAAACTTAATTGCTGCCGGTAAAGCTTAATCTTTAAGATTTTAATATACAAAGAAAACGCTCTGTGAAAACAGAGCGTTTCTTATTTAGAGCAGGTTCTCGACAACTTTGGTATTTGCTTTATTAAAAAAAGATATTTTTTTATCGTTTTTTGGTTTAAAAGTTGGTTTTGGTAATAAAAAGAGGAAGTAGTTATAATATTCTTATTTCTAAGTTGTTGGCTCTGTTTTTATTTCGAGAATGTTAATTTGAACAAAATTAGATGTTAAAAAAGGTGTGTTTTTTACTTTAAAAAGTTAAATTCGCTTTTTAGGTAATATATTCACTTTTTTCGAGTTTAAATATTGTCTCAACTTAAAAGAGTATTCATTAAACTTTAATAGGTATGGTTTTTAGATTAATTATAGTGTTGTTTTTTTTTAGCGTTGGTGTCTTTTCTCAGGAGAAATTTATCAAGCACAAAATATCAAATGGAGAAAACCTTACTGTAATTGCTAAAAAATATGGTGTTAAAACAAAGGATATTGAAGATGCTAATCCAAATGCACCTAAAGTTCTAAAATTAAATTCGGTTCTGTTAATCCCGAATACCAATAAAAAAGCTACTACAAAAAAAAATGAAATTGTTGCTAAAACAACTCCTGCAATAATTTCAAATTCAGGTTTGCACGAAGTACAAGAGAGAGAAAGTCTTTGGGCGATTTCAAAAAAATATAATATCTCTGTTGATGATTTAAAAAAAGCAAATCCATCATTGGAAAGTGAAGGTTTGAAAATAGGACAGAAACTTAATATTCCGTCTAATGCTATTGTTTCAACTGAAAAAACAAAGAAAAATCCGCAAACAGAAAAACCAGAGCTAATTGCTTCAACAGATGTTGAGGTTAAAGTGAAGCCAAAGGAAACAAAATACCTTATTGCTAAAAAATACGGAATAACAGTCGCAGAACTGGAAAGACAAAATCCCTCTATTAAAAAGAAACTTCCTGTAGGGTATGTTTTAAAAATTAGAACTTCAAAAGAAAAAGCAGATCAGCAAATACAGGATATTGCTGTTGGATCTGAAACCCAGATTGCTGAAAATACTGTTTTGACATCAGAAAATATAATTAAAAATGATGAAGCAAAACCGGAAATTATACCTGCACAAAATGTAGATGTAGTTGTTGAGGTACAGCCAAGAGAAACTAAATATGCTATTGCTAAAAAATACGGATTAACGGTTGCAGAATTGGAGCGCCAAAATCCATCTATTAAAGGGAAATTGCCAGTAGGCTTTTTGTTGAAAATTAATGCTTTAAAAGAAAAAGCAGATGCAGCAGGATCAGTAATCACTCCGGATGTTAATGAAAATTCATCAACAACTACACAGGTTGCTGATAATTCTGATTTCAAGAAAGACACAACTTCAGTTTTTCATGTAAGCAATCATTCAGAATTAGTTAATCAATTGATTGATAATGCAACAGAAAATATTGGAACCCGTTACAGATCGGGCGGCACCACAAAAGCTGGTTTCGATTGTTCCGGATTAATGATTTGTACTTTTAATAATTTTGATATCAAATTACCAAGAAGTTCGATTGAGCAATCCCGCGTTGGTACTAAAGTGGGGACAGAAGAAGCTCAAAAAGGAGATTTGATTTTCTTTAAAACAAACGGCAGACGCCATATCAATCATGTGGGAATGGTTGTAGAAGTAGTTGATGGTGAAATTAAATTTGTGCACTCCTCAACTCATGGCGGTGTTATAATTTCATCTACAAAAGAACCTTATTACCAAAGAAGTTTTTCGCAAGTAAATCGTGTTTTACAATAGTCTTATTCCTTTAAATTAGCCTTGTTTTTAAACTCATCAATTTGGAATGGTTTATTTAAAAAACCGTTTACATAATTGATTTTCTTTATTCTTAGAATTTCATCAGAATCTAAAGTTGATGAAAGCACATAGATTTGAGTTTCTTTTTTAATCTCATCATTAAGTTTGTCAAACTCATTCAAAAATTCAAATCCATTCATTATTGGCATCTGAATATCTAATAAAATGACTAACGGTAACTGCTTCTGATTTCTATTAATCCATTCCAGACCTTCTCTTCCATTATTAGCAATTGAAATTTGATCAATATTAAGTACTTTCTTAAATAATTGTTTTATAATCAGCTGATCAATCAAATTGTCTTCAATTAATAAGAATGTAGTGTTAGATTCCATGTGGTTTTGGGATTGTTACAGTAAACTTACTTCCAATAGTACTTTCTGAGCATACAGAGATATTTCCTTTAATGTTCTCTACAGCTTCTTTAACAATATAAAGTCCTAATCCTGATCCTTTGTTTTTATTGGTTCCAAAGTACATTTCGAAAATAGAGTCTTTGAATTCATCGCTAATTCCAATTCCGTTATCAGTAATTTCAATTTTATAGTCATCAGCGGCATACGTTTTTATGGTAATAAACATTTCCTCTTTGCTAGTATCTGCATACTTTATTGCATTAGAAATTAAATTGCTAATGATAATCTTTAAACGAAATCCATCGCTCTGAATTTGATCGACAAGTAATTCTTGTGTAAAAGTAATTTTGTTTGCATTTTCAATATGCATTAATTGAGAAATTGCCTCATCAAATAATTCACTTAAATTAACAGGTTCAATTATTACCTGCTTGCGCTTGTTTTTAGAATAGTCAATGATGTCGTTGAGAAATTGATCTTGTTTGGCAAGACTTTGATACATCAAACGCAGGTAATCTTTTATTTGGTCAATATCATCTTCCAGTTGTGTAATTTCGATCAAGCCCTTTAATGAAGTTATTGGTGATCTTAAATCGTGGGATGCACTATAAACAAACCGATCTAATTCGCGATTCACGACTATAAGATCTTCATTTTTAATTTCAATTTCTTTTTTAGAAGCAAGAAGTCTTTTTACCATTATCGAATAGTAAGAGCAGACACTTAAAATAATAATTAAGATAAAAATAATATTAGCAATGATTAACAGGCTCTTGATTTTTCTTGTTCCTTCTCCCAGAGTATTTGAGAAATTACGTTCATTGATAGTTAGTTTATCACTAATGTTGCTAATTTGAGAAAGAAATTCCTGCTGATCAGTTGTTGTTAATACATTATACTTGATTTTAGCATTAATTTGTGTTCCAATAACAAAAAGTTCATCTATTAAATTATCGCCTTCTTCCCATTCGTGAATGGCTTTTGCTAAAAACGATATGTTTTTAAAATTTACAAATAGCCAAACAATATCATCTATGTCATCTTTATGATTGCGACCAGTAATAAAGCCTTGTCTTGCTACCTGATTGTCTCCAACCGCTAAAAGTGTTTTGCGGGCAATGCCATCGCCCTGAGGAACTTTTAATTCTTCAGTATATAATTTCCATTGATCAGGTTCTTTTGTATACAGATAGGTTATAAGATGGCGCGAAGCATCTTTTTGGCCTTTAGAATAATGAGATTCGCCATTGACATAAGCTCTGTTGGCCGATAATATTTTTATGGTAAAAAAGTTGATACAAATTAGTAAAGCGCAGGAAATGAAGACAATTATTAAAAGAATAAAAACATTCGAAAGACGAAAATTTTTTAAAAACTGACCTTTGGGCATAATTTTCGGATTTGTAGGTTTAAGATTCTAATTTTCTGCCTTGTAAAGTCTTTTTTTGTTTAATTATTCAATATTGATAATCGTTGAGGTTCAATTATTCTGCGAATAAAAAATAAACAATTGTTAATGAGATTTTTGGTATTTATGACTGTTATCACTTCTCTCAAATTTAATAAAAAAAGAATCTTGTTTTACAAATGATCTATTTTTTCTTGTTAAATTTCGTTTTTATTAAGGTGATGTATCTAAGGGGGTTATTTTTAATGCTTTATATTTTTTGTTTTTTAAGAAAATGTGATTAATTTATTCCTAGCAGCCATATGCGATCATTAAAGTTTTGCAAGTTAAGATCTAAAGTATAATAGGTTCTTAATTTGTCTTTTAGTTTAATAGACAAAAAAGCTACAGTTTTAATATAATTTTAAATTGGTGCATATCAAAATTCTCCAATAAACATTTTATTAGTTTCGTTTTGGAAAAGATTAATGATATTGCTATTTTTGATTAAATAGAAAACTTTGAGTTATAAATAGCTTTACTTAAGTTCATGCCAAAAATGTCCACAACCATTTTTGCATTCTGTATTTCTTCTTTCAGTGTCTGTTATTTTAAAAATCCAAAGTAACGAAGTTATTATTTTTTTATATTCATTTTCAGGAAGTTCTGCCAATCTATAAAAAGAAATTCGTGTTGGGAATCTTTTTAGAAGTACAATTGGAGTATAAGTAGGTTTTAAAGGAATTGTCTTTATAGCGTTTTGATAAGTTTCTGTATTGTAATGTGTTTTCTCAGGAATAGCGTTGAATATATAATTTGTCAAAGTTGTAAAAAGCCTTCTGAAATTGTATTCAGGATCTTCTAATAAAAGTTGTAAGCCAGGATCAAAATCTATTTTGTCCTGCTCAATCTTGTTAATTATTTCTTCTTGTTGGGACATTATATACATAAAATAATATTTCGATTTTGTCTAAATTGTTGTCTTACACAAGTGACATTTTATTAATGCTAAAATATAAAAAGATCTATTTAAGTTGTTTAAAAGCTAGAATTCTTATTGACCCCTTTTATATTCTTGAATATCCTTAGAACCGTCATTAAAAGTTTGAATTATAGAGAGTTTATTATTTTTTTCGATAAAAGTGATTTTTTCATCATATTGTGAATCCCTCCATCTTCCATCTATATTTGACCAAATAATTTTAGTTCCATCAAATTTTATTTTATAATCGAATTTCTTTTTATCTGATTTTCTAATATACGATATATAATATAAATTCCCTTTTTTGATTGCAGAAATTATTTTCGGTTGCTGTCCCATAATAGATGCCATAGCATATCTGGCAATATCTTCATAAGTAAAAGTCTTTAAGGCAATTTCTTCGATTTTGTTTGCTTTTTGAATTTGATCTTCGATGATGATTTCTTTTCCTTCATTTTGTATGTAACTGAGAATAAGAATTAAAAGTGGGATTATTAATTTCATTTTTTTTGATTTAATTAGGAATGTCTTTTTTGTTTATCTTCTTTTGGGAGAACTTCGTGTGTGTGGTGCAACATAAGTCCCGTTTTTTCTTGTATAGCCCTTTACGTGAACAGTTCCTCCAGACGAAGTTCTTGTTGAGGATTTAGTATAATTACTATTAGAAGAGTTGTCGCTGCTTGAAGTGCTGGAAAAGAATGTATGGCTATATGCAGGATTTATGACCCAACCTTTAAATTTTCTCCATTTTACTTTTCTTTCTTTTTTATCGCTTCTATTAATATATGCACCAGATCCTTCTGGAATTATAGTAACTGATTCTTTTCCATTTTTAGAAGTGAAAATAGGAGTGTCTTCGTTGATATTTACGGAATAATAATTCGTAGCACAAGAGTTGAGAATAAGCTAATAGTCTTCATTATTTGATTTTAAGATGTTTCTAGTCTTATTAGAGTAATACTTGTATTAGGTGTCAAATTTAAACAGATGAAAAAGTATTATTTTATGGAAATCCGTAAACGTAATTGTGATCATTTATACGCAACTTGGAATTTGAAGCTTCACGATTTGGAATTTCAGAAAAAAGTATATCTTTAACTAACCCAAAAAACCAAAACCATGCAGGAAAAAGACCAGGAACATTTTAAAAGAGAACTCGGATTATTAGACGGTACCATGCTGGTAGTTGGTTCTATGATCGGATCGGGTATATTTATCGTGAGTGCCGATATCGCCAGACAAGTAGGTTCAGCCGGATGGCTAACGCTAATTTGGCTTATCTCCGGATTGATTACTATTATTGCCGCTGTGAGTTATGGTGAGCTGAGTGCGATGTTCCCAAAAGCTGGCGGACAATATGTTTACCTTAAGGAAGCTTACAATAAATTGATTGCCTTTTTGTATGGCTGGAGTTTTTTTGCTGTAATTCAGACTGGGACTATTGCCGCAGTTGGAGTAGCTTTCTCAAAGTTCGCGGCTTATTTGTATATACCGTTAAGCGATGAAAATATTCTATACGAATTGGGTTCTTTTAAACTTAATGCAGCGCAGATTGTTTCGATTTTAACGATTGTTTTACTAACTTTTATTAACAGTCGCGGTGTCAAAAACGGAAAAATTCTACAAACAGTTCTTACAATTATCAAAATTTTATCATTGCTGGGTTTAATTATTTTTGGATTAACATTGGCAGCAAAAGCTTCGGTATGGGACGCTAACTGGGCAGATGCCTGGACAACACGCTCGTTTAATAAAGATACAGGATCGTGGCTGCCTATTAGCGGAACAGCTTTGATTAGCGGAATTTCGGCTGCTATGGTTGGATCATTATTCTCTAGTGATGCGTGGAACGGTGTAACATTTATTGCGGGAGAAATTAAAAACCCGAAACGTAACGTTGGTTTCAGTTTGTTTTTAGGAACTTTTATTGTAACAATTATTTATGTACTGACCAATTTAATGTATTTGGCGGTGATTCCGTTAGACGAAATTGCAACAGCAAAATCTGATAGAGTAGCGGTGGTGGCCTCTCAATATATTTTTGGTAATATAGGTACGTTGATTATCGCTATTATGATTATGATTTCGACTTTTGCCTGTAACAACGGATTAATTATGGCAGGAGCCAGAGTTTATTATACAATGGCAACTGATGGATTGTTCTTTAAAAAAGCAGCTGTCTTAAACAAATCGAGTGTTCCGGCTTGGGCTTTGTGGGCGCAATGCATCTGGGCTTCGGCTTTGTGTCTGACTGGGAAATATGGTGATTTATTAGATTTCGTAATTATCATCGTTTTGATTTTTTACATACTAACTATCTATGGAATTTTCATTTTACGTAAAAAAATGCCTGATGTAGAAAGACCTTACAGAGCATTTGGATATCCATTTTTGCCATTATTGTATATTGTGATTGCAAGTGCAATTTGTATTTCGCTATTAATTACAAAATTTTCAACATGTGGATGGGGAGTTTTTATTATGTTAACCGGAATTCCAGTATACTACTTAACAAAACCAAAAGAGTAAAAGTTTATTTCAGGTTTAAAGTTTCAGGTTAGATTTAGTTTGTGGTATTGCCCACAGGTTTTACGGATTTATACAGGTCTTATTTTTTACTTTGAGTAAGTTCAGAATATAAATGCCTTGTTTTTAGCAAGGCATTTTTTGTGTCTTAATTTTGAGTAATAAAAAATCAGCGTAAATCCGTTTAATCCGTGAAACCTGTGGGCAAAAAAAAACACTACCAATCTGCAAAAGCAAAAAATGTAGTGTCTTTTAATTTAAATAATCTAATGAATTAGTAGTGGCAATTACGCCATTTCAGTTTCAAGAGAAGATTTTATAGATGAATTAATAATAGACAAAGTCAATGGATCTGATTCTCCGGAGAAGAATGCTTCTAATACTTCCTGAAATATAGGATTTGTATTTTCTACTAAAGAAAATAACGTCATAGAAGAGCGTAGTTTACGTGCATCTAAATCTCCTAAAATTCCATCTGCTGATTTTCTTCTAAAAGTCAAAAATAGCTCAGAAATTTCGATAAGATGTTTTCCTAAAATGGGATGTTCCAGGAACTCGGTTGCTTCTTTGAGATCGTTAATGGCATAATAATTTGCAGTATCGCTTTTGCCCAATCCTTTAATCTGAGGAAAAATAAACCACATCCAGTGAGTCTCTTTTTTTCCTTTTTTGATTTCAGAAAAAGCAGTAAGATAAAGTTTGTTTTGCGCATCTAAGAAACGCAATAAATCATTGTTTGAGTGAGCCATTGTGGTAATATATAGGTAAAAAAAGGTTGCAAAAGTAGTAAAAAAGATAGGTTCTGCCTAATAAAAGGTTCATGTACTGAGTATTTTAACTTTTAGAGGAGGAATTTTCCTCGTCGTTTTTGAACTTAAAAAAACTCATTTTGAGTGATTTAGAATCATTCACTTCGTTTAGTTCTTCTAAATGTTAAATTGATTCTTGGCAATACATTTTTGGCTGTTTTAGGAACCTGATGCTGCCAAAAACTATTAGTTGTTCCTGCCATTAATAGAAATGACCCGTGATGTAAAGGAATCTCTATCTGGGGAATTTCTTTTCGAAATTTATGGCGAAGTCGGAACATTCTGGTCTCCCCAAAAGTTACCGAAGCAATAATGGGGTTTGGCCCTGAATTATGTTCTTTGTCGCTGTGCCACGAAACACCATCATTGCCGTCTCGATATAAATTGAGCAACAGACTGTTAAAATCAAGCTGAGTTTCTTTCTCAACCCTGCCTCTAATAGTCAACAGTTCGTAAGTCCAGTTAGGTCCGTTTTGATCTGCTCCAACATTATCTTTATCTTCATACCAGGAAATCATTCGCGGAGCTGTAACGATTTTATCATACATTTCCATTTCATATTCTCTCCATTTAGTTTGATGAAGCAGTTTTTCATAAAAACGATCAGATTCTTCTTTAGTAAAGAAATTATCGATCAAAATAAGTTCTGCATCAGGCAGGTCAAATACTTTTCTTCCTGTTAAACCTGTGGCAAATAATTCAGTATCGCTAAATAGTGTCATTGTTCAATTATTTTGTGTCAATTTCAATCCATACCGGCGCATGGTCACTTGTTTTTTCCCAGCCCCGCACATAGCGGTCAACTCCCCCGGAAACCAATTTTTTTACTAATTCAGAACTAAGTAAAAAATGATCGATTCTAAGACCCGCATCTCTTTGATAGGCATTTCTAAAATAATCCCAAAAAGTGTAAATTTTCTCGTCAGGATATAACTTCCGAATTGCATCTGTCCAGCCTTGTGCCACAATAGCTGCAAAAGCTTTTCGCACTTCAGGTAGAAAAAGTGCGTCGTTTACCCATTTTTCAGGTTTATAAACATCCATTTCTGTTGGCATGACATTATAATCTCCAACCAATATTACCGGAGTTTTTAAACTTAATAAAGTTGCTGCACGATCAGTCAGGCGTTGAAACCATTTTAGTTTATATTCTAATTTAGGGCCCGGAGCAGGATTTCCGTTTGGAAGATAAAGGCATGCTATCACAATGCCATTGATCAAAGCCTCGATATAACGGCTTTGTATATCTTCATCATCACCCGGAAGAACGCGTGTTATTTCTTCAATTTCCATATTAAGAGCCAGAATAGCAACACCATTCCATTGCTTTTGTCCGTGCCAAATAGCATTATATCCTGCATCATTAATCGCTTTAAACGGAAATTTATCCTGTGGTGCTTTTAGTTCCTGCAGACAAACAATATCCGGCTTAGCTTCTTCAAGCCATTTTAATAATACATTTAACCGTCCGTTGACCCCGTTTACGTTATAAGTTGCTATTTTCATAGTAGATTTAATTAGTTGTATCATTAAATTTACAGCTTTTTGCGCCTTTATATTTACACAAATTCATGTTTTTATTTTAGAAACTGTTTGTTAAAGAATACTTTACGCGGATTTTTTTCGGCATAAGCAAAAATCAATTGCTCGATGTATTGATTACTTTTATAAGGTGTAGCATAATTTTTTACTTCTAGCAGATCTGTAATCGCAACATCTAAAGGAATATATCCCATACCATAAAAATGACCATTCTCGATCCAGATACAGCTTCGTTCGTGTGATGTTCTTCCTTTTTCTATAATCGCAAAAGTAGGCCTGTTGTTTAATAAAAAATCAATAGCATTGTCGACTTGCTCATTATGGTGCGAAACATCCGGCAAGTCTTTTATATCATTATTTTGAAATAATTCTCCGTCTTCAGGCCTTAGATATTTACAAAATCTATAATCAATTTCAAATTGTTCTGTCAGACTCCGCAATATATTTGTCCCTTCATTTATACTGCTGAAATGCTCAATGCACGACTGAAATTTATTGAGTTTCCCAAGTGCGAGATATTTGTATCCGTTGCGGGCTTCATATTGATACAATCCAAATTTTGGTTCAAACCGTTTTAATGCTCTATTATAGGTTGGCCATAGATGCTTGATTTCTGTACATTCTAACAAGAGCGCCATTAATTCGTTGCCACAGACTTCAAAAGAAATGGAATGTATATCCCTTAAAAAATGCTGTCTTTGCGGATTGATCTTATGACCGCTAAAGTGAGAAGCCACGCGTTTTTTTAGATTAATTGCTTTCCCTACATAAATTACTTTTTTTACCTCATTATAAAAATAATATACGCCCGGTTTTTCCGGTAAGTTATTAAAATCTTCAGGAGGTAAATTAGGAGGTAAACGCTGATCTTGTGATGTGTTTTTGATCATTTTTTCGATATGGCCTTCATCATCCCATTCGAGTAATCGTGAAAATAATATTGCAGTCGCATCTGCATCGCCGCCGGCACGATGCTGATTCTCTAAAGGTATGTCGAGCGAAATGCAAAGTTTACCTAAACTATACGATGCAAAACCAGGTCTGATTTTTCTTGCTGCGCGAACAGTACATAATTTTCTTGCGGTCCATTTAAAACCTGCTTGCTCAAGTTGATGGCGAACGAAAGAATAATCGAAGTTGACATTATGTGCCACAAAAACACGATCTGTAAGCATTTCTAAAACTTTATCTGAAATGTCATCGAAGATTGGTGCATTACGAACCATTTCATTATTAATTCCTGTTAAGGCAAAAATCGAAATAGGTATTTCTTTTTCCGGATTAACAAGCGTTTCATAGCGATCAATCACGTTTTCTCCGTCATGAATGATAATGGCAATTTCGGTAATGCGGCTGCCACTGGCGTTTCCGCCGGTGGTTTCAATATCTACTATGGCATATTCTTGCTTTTTCATCTTATTTATATAACGTAAAACTGATTCTTATTCTTGTCAAATTTTCAATTATGTTTTTTGAAATTTCATTCGGTGTCTGGGTAAATTAATTTCATGTGCCTGCGGATAAGGTTCCCGATGCGTAGGACTTACGTCTTCCTTGATCATTCGTTGTGTTTTGTATTGATCTTTAGCATCCATATAACGAGGATCAGGAATAAAAGGCATTTTGGCCATTTTAGTCATCGTGATAGTCGGAAAATGATAATCAACTTCGACAGTTCCCAATAAAAGATAACAACCGCCACCTTCAAAAGGAAATTTTGCCAGACAATCAGGAAAATGTGCCGTGTCAAAATAAGTACCTTCATGATCAATCCAAGTCCCAAAATACATGTTTCCTTTTTTAGTAGGAACTTGTTTTCTTGAGATTAGATACGCCAGCATTCGAACTTGTTTTTTATGATGAACCACTAAATCTTTAGCCATAATATCGCCGCGATGTTTGGTTTGCAAAAGGTCAAAAACAGTACAAGAAACAGGAAAACTCAGTAATTCAATTTCATCAAAAGCATCTTCATATAAAGAACGTTCTAGAGTTGGGAGCTTATATTCTTTAACAGGTTCCTGTAAAAGCATCAAACTTCTGTTTTCGGGTTTGAAATTGTTTAAAAGTAAACTGGCAACAACCAAAAGCTGATTTTTGGTTTTTCCTGTAAAGCGAAAAGCATCTATAAAAATCAAAATTTTTATGCTTTCAATCCCAATTGGAATACGATTGATAAAATCCTCCAAAGAAAGAAAGTCACCGTTTTTCTCCCGATCCGATTCAATTAAATGAGCCGTTTTCGATTCTAGACTCTGCAAATGCATAAAACCGAGATAAATATCAGTTCCGTAAACTGTAGTTTGATATTCGCTTTTATTGACACATGGATTAAGAATTGTAGCACCAGACATACGTGCTTCGTGTACATACACTTCGGTTCTGTAAAAGCCGCCCTGATTGTTGATAACCGCGGTCATAAATTCTACAGGATAATTAACTTTTAAGTACAAACTTTGATAGCTCTCTACAGCATATGAAGCCGAGTGTGCTTTGCAAAAGGAATATCCTGCAAAAGATTCGATCTGGCGGTAAATTTCCAGACTCAGACCTTCAGGATGTCCTTTTTGGGCACAACTGGCAAAGAAATTATCTTTTACTTTTTGAAGTGCTTCGAGAGAACGTCCTTTTCCTGACATGGCGCGACGCAGAATATCGCCATCAGCAGCCGGAAGACCGCCATAATGTTGAGCAATTTTAATAACATCTTCCTGATAGACCATAATACCATAGGTTTCACCAAGATGTTCCTTAAAAACTTCATGAAAATATTGAAACTGATCCGGAAAATTATGACGAAAAATATACTCTTTCATCATTCCGGATTGTGCCACGCCGGGACGAATAATAGAAGATGCAGCAACCAGAATTTTATAATTATCGCAATTAAGCCGGCGCAATAATCCACGCATGGCCGGACTTTCGATATAGAAACAACCAATGGTTTTGCCTTGTGCCAGATAAACATTGCATACAGCTTCATCTTTAGAGATCGAAGTATCCCGAATGTTCACTTTAATTCCTCGGTTTTTCTCGATTAGTTTTACGCTGTCATCAATATGACCAATTCCACGCTGACTTAAAATATCAAATTTTTCAAAACCAATTTCTTCGGCAATATGCATATCAAAAAGCACGATAGGAAAACCTTTTGGAGGCATTTCAAGAGGTGTATAATTGGTAAGAGGTTCTTCAGAAATAATGATTCCGCAAGCGTGCATACTACGCTGATTAGGATATTTATTCATCATCATACTGTATTCCTGAACCAACTTTACGATAGAATTTGTTTCGTGTAATGCCATGGGATTTTTTGCCAGCATGTCCAGTTCTTCTTTTGGAAGACCAAATACTTTTCCGACTTCCCTAAAAATTGACCGGTGTTTGAATTCGACATTCGTGCCGCAAAAAGCCACATGATTGCGACCATATTTACCAAAGATATATTCTAAAATAGTATTGCGTTCTTTCCAGCTCCAATCGATATCAAAATCAGGTGGACTTTTTCTGTTTAAATTCAAAAAACGTTCAAAATATAAATCCAGTTCCAGCGGACAGATGTCGGTAATTCCTAAACAATAGGCAATAATACTATTAGCACCGCTGCCCCGGCCAATGTGCATAAAACCCTGGCTGTTGCTATACTGAATGATATCCCAGGTAATTAAAAAATAACCGCTGAATTCTAATTCATCGATTACTTTAAGCTCTTTTTCAATGCGGGCTTTTGCCAAAGTATGGTTTTTACCATATCGCCAAATCAAACCTTCCTCAGCCAATTGAGTGAGTTTTGCAATATCAGTCTGACGATTTTTAGTGTAAAATTTCTTATTCTTTGGAGATTTAAAATCATATTCGAAATGACATGAATCTATTATTAGCTGCGTGTTCGCTATAATTTCAGGATAACTTTCATAATAAGGTAAAAGATCTTCTAAAACCAACATTTTTTCAGAAGTTCTGCAGTAATCAGATTCAGTTAGCTTCGATAATATGATGTTGGTATCAATCGCTCGTAGAATTTTATGCAGATTAAATTCTCTTTTGTTTGTAAAAGTTACAGATTGAAGAATTACCATTTTGGAAATTCTATTTTTAAATTCTAAAGTAAAAAGCTTGGAAATTTCCTCAGGTCGCATTCCGATAAATTCATTTTCACGAAGTATTTTCGGAGCATTTTCTAAAGTATAAATTACAAAAACCGAATCAAATTCCGGAGCAATTACAGGTAAAGGTTCTCCACTAAAATTATGTTCCGTTAAAAAGCGATTCATTTCCCCTAATCCTTCAGCGTTTTTAGCCAGACCAATATATCTAAATTGATGATTACATCGAAACTCCATTCCCACAAGAGGTTTAATTCCAACTTTATCACAGGCTCTTATAAAATCATAAATTCCGGTTACAGTATTAATATCCGTAAGTGCCATAGCTTTTACACCGTAAGAAACGCCCTGCTCGATAAGTTTATCAAGAGGAATCGTGCCATAGCGAAGCGAATGAAAAGAATGACAATTGAGATACATGATTTATTTGATACGTTTTAAAATTTCATCTTTAGTATTTGGTTTAAAAGAAGCACCGGCACAACGCATTACAGCATCAAAACCATAACGGCTTTTCATTTTGTCCATCGCTGCATAAAGCGATAACATTTCCTGAGTATCCTCAAAAAGATCAATTTGATATGTTCCGCGAACCAATCCGCTAAAGCGAATACCAATCAAACGTAATCGCATACGACGCTGATACACTTTATCAAATAACTCCATTACATTTTTGGTCAGTATATGATCTGCTGATGTATAAGCGATTTTGCATTGTTTGGTTTCAGTATCAAAATTGGCATAACGTATTTTTACCGTGATGGTTGAAGTTAGCCATTGTTCTGATCGAAGTTGATAAGCTAATTTTTCGACCATTCCAACCAATATCGATTTTAGCATGATAATGTCTATTGTGTCCTGAGAAAAAGTATGTTCTGTAGAAATAGATTTTCTTTCGGTATATGGTTCCACGGGCGTGTTGTCAATTCCGTTCGCTTTTTTCCAGATATCCAAACCGTTTTTACCAATCATTTGCTGTAAAACTTCGGGAGGCATTTCAGATAAAGTCTGAATTTTACGAACGCCAATTCGTGATAAAAGCTGAAAAGTGACATTGCCAACCATAGGGATTTTCTGGATCGATAACGGATTTAAAAAGGCTTGTACATTTCCTTGCGGAATTTCCAGATTTCCTTTTGGTTTGCCTTCGCCGGTTGCAATTTTAGAAACCGTTTTATTAACAGATAAGGAGAAACTAATGGGTAATCCGGTTTCTTTAATAACCGATTGTGCCAATTCATCTGTCCATTTATAACTCCCATGAAATTTATCCATACCGGTAATATCGAGATAAAATTCATCGATACTGGCTTTCTCCATTATCGGTGCTTTTTCCTGAATAACCTGCGTAACATCATGTGACAATCGAGAATATAATTCCATATCACCTTTCATTATTTTGGCTTTTGGGCAAAGTTTCATCGCCATATGAATAGGCATTGCAGAACGTACTCCAAAATAACGTGCTTCGTATGAACAAGAAGCGACAACACCACGATCACCACCACCAATGATAAGCGGAATACCTCTTAATTCTGAGTTGGTTAGTCTTTCGCAGGATACAAAAAAAGTATCCAAATCCATGTGTACAATTGCCCTTGTCATCTCCTTGTTTTTGTATGAAACAAAATTAGTACAGATGATAACATTTTTTTGTATATTTGTTGTTCCAAATTATAACAAATTAATTATGTCCTTATTTTCAGATAACATCAGAGCATTGAGGGTTAAGCATAAAATATCTCAGGAGAAATTAGCTGAAAACCTTAGAATTACCCGAGGAAGATACGTTAAGTACGAAGATGGAACCTCCGAAGCACCATATGATATCTTAAAGCAGATTGCTTTATATTTTCATATGAGTATTGATTTACTACTGTCTGTGGATATACGTAAAATCAATATAGAAAACCTGATAAAATTAGAAGGCAACCGACTTATTTTGCCCATACAAGTAGATAGTTTTGGCGAGAATTATATCGAAATTGTATCCCAAAAAGCAAAAGCGGGTTATCTAAACGGATATGCAGATCCGGAATATATAGAGAGTCTGCAGCAGGTTTCCCTTCCGTTTTTAGGACCGGGAAAACATCGAGGATTTCCTGTAGAAGGAGATTCGATGCCGCCACACGAAGACGGATCGATTATCATTGGCCGTTATGTAGAAAGGTTAGGAGAAGTAATGGATGGCAGGACGTATATCCTGATTACCAAAAATGAGGGAATGGTCTACAAACGTCTCAATAAAAACAAAAAGAATGCTTTGGTTTTGGAATCAGACAATCGTTTTTACCCGAATTATGAAGTAAAAGCCTCAGATATTTTAGAAATCTGGGAATACGAATGCAACATTGGCCGTAGTGATAAACGTCATGAACAAACAGAATCTCAAAGTATGAAAGATTTACTTTTGGAGGTGAAAAGGGAAGTGATGGAGATTAAGAATAATACGTCGAATACATAGAAAAGTTTTTTGCCACTCCCGATAGCTCAATGTCATTAAGTTAAGGAGAAATCTGTAAAATTACTTAACCGTTTAATCAAGAAAGTAATTAGAAAAATCTGTTTTTATCAGCGTTTTCGCTTTAGCGAATCAGTAAAATCAGCGTCTAATTTTGACGCGGATAAAACAGATTTACTTCGTAAAAACGCGGATAAAAACGGATTTGATCTGCAATGATTTTATTTTTTAAAAGCTTAACTTAATGACATTGCTCGATAGCTATCGGGAGTAGCTTTAAATAAACTTTGTGCCTTAGCTCCTTTGTGGCAAAAAATTCTAAAAAACCTTCACAAAACCCAATCCATATTGTTGTCCATTATAAAAAGGCATTACCATAGAAGTTGATTTATTTTCAGAGGATGATTTGAATAATTTTCTGGTAATATACGGATTCATCCAATACGCCAATTTAGTACTCAAAATCCCGATTCCGGCTCCGGCGGCAACATCTGTTAACCAATGGCGGTTGTTGTAAATTCTAAATAATCCCGTTCCGGTTGCTACGGCATAACCCGCGATTCCATACCAAATTGATTTGTCTTTGTATTCCTGCCATAAAAACTCAGCTCCGGCAAAAGCAGTTGCAGTATGACCTGAAGGGAAAGAATTATTCGAGCTTCCGTCCGGACGTTCTTCATGAACAATCGATTTTAATCCTAAAACTGTCGAAGCCATGATAACATACGAAGTCACAAAAATGACAGAGCGATCGCGCATATTGTTTTTGCCTTTTACACCAAAAGCGTTCAAAGCATAAACAGAAGCTGCAGGCGCATATTGAGAGAAATCATCAATAGTGATTTTGTTATCAATATCTTCGGTAACTTCATTTTTGATTTGGTGATTGAAACTTAAGAGCTGATCGTTTGCAATACCAATAACACCGTATCCAATCAATACACCGGGAATAATCAATTGTTTGTAATTGAATTTTAATTGATGTGACGTACTGTCAATTTTTGTTATGGAGTCGTTTTGTTGTGCATTTGTATTCAAAACACCAAATAAAAATACCAGAGAAATCGCTTTGTAAAACATCTTGCGTTATTGTTATAAGTTGCAATAATAACGAATGTATGATCTAACTATTTTGGACTTAATCTAACCTTAAGCGAATATTAATTTCTTGGTTTTAAATGAGATAGTTTGATTAAGATTGGCTAAATATTGGGAGGTGAAATGTTCAATATCAATGACAATATCAAAGCAAACATGTTCAATTGAAAAGGTGTAGTTCCTACGGAACAAATATATGGTTGGTGATTTTTTCTACCAACATATAATCTCTCCGAGATATACTTAGTTAGGAGAGATTATATGTTGGTAGAAAAAACAACGAAGTATTTTGTACCAAATATAAATCTCTCCGAGATATACTTAGTTAGGAGTTAAATATTGGTAGAAAAAACAACGAAATATTTTGTACCAAATATAAATCTCTACGAGATATACTTAGTTAGGAGTTAAATGTTGGTAGAAAAAACAACAAAATATTTTGTACCAAATATAAATCTCTCCGAGATATACTTAGTTAGGGAGTTAAATGTTGGTAGAAAAAACAACGAAATATTTTGTACCAAATATAAATCTCTCCGAGATATACTTAGTTAGGAGTTAAATGTTGGTAGAAAAAACAACAAAATATTTTGTACCAAATATAAATCTCTCCGAGATATACTTAGTTAGGAGTTAAATATTGGTAGAAAAAACAACGAAATATTTTGTACCAAATATAAATCTCTCCGAGATATACTCCGTTAGGAGTTAAATATTGGTAGAAAAAAACAGCGATCAGTAAAAATGTCCCGTAGGGACTACACCTTGCAAAGTTTTACAGAAAAAAACTAAACCTTCAACGAAAACCAAAAAGTACTTCCTAAACCTAAATTGCTTTCAACGCCAACGGTACCATTTTGAGCCTCTATAAATTCTTTGCTGATGGCCAATCCCAATCCGGTTCCTGATTTCTGACTACCGGGTATCTTAAAATATTTATCAAAAATCTTGTCTTTAAATCTTGTTTCGATTCCTTTTCCGGTATCGATCACCTGAAATACAATCTGATTATTTTCATTTTTTAATTTGATAATAATTGTACTTTTTTCAGATGAATAGGTAATTGCGTTTGAAAGATAATTAATCAAAACCCAGCCCGTTTTTTCACTGTCAGCTTTCACATCTTGCAGATTTTCATCGGCATCAATAATCAGTTTAATTTGTTTTTGATCTGCCTGAACTTTTACGGCTTCGGTAGCATAATTTACAATTGCATACGGATTACTTTTTTCGATATTCAGCTGAATATTTCCTGTTTCTAATTGCGATAGATTTAGTAATTCGCCAGTTATTTTCAATAATCTTTGACTGTCATCTTTAATGCTTTCGACCAATTGTTTCTGATCGTCGTTCATATCACCTGTTTTTGCATTTTCAAGCAATTGTAAACTCAGTTTTATAGACGCAATTGGCGTTTTTAATTCGTGTGAAACCGTTGCAATAAAATTCGTTTTTGCAAAATCAAGTTCTTTAAATAAGGTAATATTTCGCAGAATTATAACATCGCCAATATTGATTTCTTTTTCTTCTCCGGTTGGCGTTATTGTGATGTTGATGGTTTCTTTATCAAAATAACTTTCTTTTCCATGGGCGAAAATTTTCATTGGTTGTTTTTTCTGAGAATCAGTTGCTAATTCTTTCAAAATCAAAGAACGAATCAAGTCATTCGATAAAGCCAATGTCGAAGCTGAATGGCCAATAACATCTTCAGATTTCATTCCGATAATTTTTAGCGCTTCATCATTTGCAAACAAAATAGTACCTTCATTATCCAGCCCAATGATAGGATCGTGCATATTGTTAATAAGCGTTTCGAGTCGTTTTTTCTCAAAGAATAATTTGTACAAATTACTATTGTTGTATTCCTGGAGTTTTTGTGCCATTGTATTAAACGATTTTGCCAGATCACCATACTCGTTGTGATTGGTGAAATGCACACGTTCCGAATAATTTTTATTTGCAATTTCTTTAATACTCTGAGTCAATTCCTTAATTGGGTTGGCGATATTATTAGGTAGATTTATCAGTAAATTAAAGGCAATTAAAAAACACAAAGTTCCCACAATGGCAATCCATAAATTGGCAGTTTCTGCAGTATGTTTGGCGATATCACTTTTTTGCTTTATGGCATCGAGATTGAGTTTCATAATCGCAAAAATATCTTGTCTGATTTGTGTTTTTAGAGCCTCGTTAGAACTGTTTTTTTCTAAAAGAGCAAAGCTTTTCTCTAGATTAGCTGTTGCTTCTTTTTCTCCGGGTTCAGTAACATTTTGAGTCTGTTTTGCAAGATATTCTCTAAAAGTATGTAGCTTCTTATCTGTAGTCATTTTAGTTTCATCCAAAGACAAAATCATATTTCTCGAATATTCAAGCGTATTATAATTCGCTTTCAGAATATTTTCCGTGTCTGCTTTTATCAAAAAAACAGAATATCCACTCACTAATGAAAGTATGATAATCATTAAAAATAACAATCCAACTCCCAGATTCAATTTAGTTTTAATTCTCATGACGTTTATTTAAAAACAAGTTTTTTATATATGAACCATTAAGTTATTAAGTTGCATAAAGTCAAAGCTTAATCTTTCTTAATCTCTTAATGGTAAAAAAATTTACGATAAAATAACAAGGTCTACATTCGATAAAGACAGACTATTCAATAATCGTCTGAAAATCGTTGTAGACAAAATTACTTTAAATAAATTCAAATGTGGTTTCCCGATGCAAACAGTTGTAATATGTTTTTCTTCAACCGCAATCAAAATCGCTTCTGCAATATTTTTATTTTCTAATTTAATAACTTCGGCACCTAATTGCACCGCCAATTTAAAATTATTGATTAAATGACGTTGTTTGTCTAATGCAATTTTAATGCTGCTTTCTTTAGGTGTTTCTACATATAAAACATACCACGATCCGTTGTAATAACTTGCCAAACGTGCCGCTTTTCTAATTACAATTTTAGCTGTTTTATCATTACTGCTAATGCAAGCCAGAAGTTTTTCATGTCGTAAAGCATGTAGATTAGGCACTTCGCTTTCGACTTTTCGAACCACCTGACTGGCTACTTCTTTCAGAGCCAATTCACGCAATTGCAAAATCTGATCTGATTTAAAGAAATTTGTCAAAGCTGTCTGAATTTTATCAGCCGTATAAATTTTTCCTTCTTTCAAACGTGCGATCAAATCTTCAGCCGTCAAATCGATATTCACCACTTCGTCTGCCAATCGCAAAACATTATCCGGAATGCGTTCCTGAACATCAATTCCCGTAATCCGTTTTACATCTTCATTTAAACTCTCGATATGCTGAATATTTACTGCCGAAATCACATTGATTCCTGCTTCCAGAATTTCAAGAACATCCTGCCAGCGTTTTTCGTTTTTGCTTCCTTCAACATTCGTATGTGCCAATTCATCGACAATTACGACTTCAGGTCTTAGATTGATAATCGCCTGCACATCGAGTTCCTCGAGCTCTTTCCCTTTATAGAAAATGGTTCGCCGTGGAATCACAGGCAAACCAGATAAAAGCTCATGCGTTTCCTTTCGCATATGCGTTTCGATGTAACCAATTTTCACATCAATTCCGTTCTTCAATAACGAATGTGCTTCCTGCAGCATCCGATACGTTTTACCCACACCGGCACTCATGCCAATGTAGACCTTAAACTTTCCTTTTCGTGATTTCTGAATTAAATCGAGAAAGTGCTGTGCGTTATTTTCTTTTTCCTTTTCCATAGTATTCGCCGCGAAGACGCTAAGACATAAAGTTTTTTAATTTTTTTTAGCCACAGATTTCACAGATTAAAAGGATTTTTAAATGGCTTTGTGTAGATTTATTTGCCACGAATTACACAAATTTCCGCGAATTATATTTAAATAAAAAATTAGTGAAAATTTGTGTAATTCGTGGCGAAAAAAATCCGTTTAATCTGTGAAATCTGTGGCTGATAATACTAGAAACTAATCGCCAACGAAGTCGTTACAAACATATTTGTATCCGTTGGAAGATTGTCTTTTGTAAATATCTCATCTTTACTTGAAAGATTTCTTGCTTCTAATCTAAACATTACATTATCAGTAACTAAGTAATCAAAGTTAGCTGAAAATCCGTAAGTTTTAAAACCATTTGGAGTTCCTGTTGCGATAATAACTCCTTTTTCATCACTATAATATTCACCACGCGCTGCAAGCTGAATTTTATCCGTTGGTTTGTATTGCAAAATCAAAACAGGCGAAAACCACGTATCATATTTAGTACTGTTTTTGGCCGCTTGTTGAGAACCAATATCAAAACCAGCCGTAACATTTGTTTTATCCGTTACTTTAAATTGTCCGTAAAAGTTATTAAAGTAGCGCCATTTTTTGTCAATATCCGGTTGTTCATTTCCCACATAAGTACTCCAGTTCAAAACCACCCTGTCCGTTGGTTTGTAAGTAACCTGCGTTCCAAAAGCAGGCGTTTGATTGCCTTTTACTTTTTCAATACGTTGCCAGCCATTCAAATACATTCCGGCCAAATACCATTTTCCAGATTCTGATGTATAACCAATTTTAACTCCCGTTTCATAATAAGGTGAGTTTTCAGCCAGAATACTTCTAGTCAAAGTAGGGCAATCTTTCCCAATAGCACTTTCGAAACCTATGTGTGCCGGCATAATTCCCGCATCAATCCATAGATTATGACTTTGCGAAATTTTCACCCCCACATTTGCCTCATAAATATTTTTCAATAAACCTTGTTCTGCTGCCATGTTGTATTCGGCATAAGTTCCTGCCATTAGGGCAAAATTTCCACGAACATTATCTTTTTGATAGTTCACTTTTGCCAAACCTAAATTGATATTCAATTCATTGCTTTTATTATAATTGTAAAAAAAGCTCGGGCGAGTATGATTGTCTGGTTTCCCGAAATCATAACTATAATAAACGTCTACATATCCTGAAAACGTAAATGGACTTTTTGTTTCTTCCTGAGCGTGTAAATTGGTAAAACCAAAGGCAATTAAAGCCGTAAGTATATTTTTTTTCATTTTTTTAATGTGGTATTCAAACCCGACAGTTCTCTAAACTTATCACGTTTAATTAATTTTATTAGTAGGTTTTTTTGGAGCTAATCCCGCTATCCGTTTCAATCTTTTTCTTTTTAAAGAAAAAAGAAAAAGGATTTCCACTACTATCGGGGCTAGGGCACTTGAGGCTAAAAAGGGTGATTAGTATCCTAACAGGTTTTTAAAACCTGTTAGGTATTTAATTTTAGCGTTCCAATAGATCAACGCACAGATTTGTCATCCCGAGGAACGAGGGATCTCTGCAAGAAGCTCCATAAAGTACGTCGCCATTTTTGTCGAGTTTCTAGTGGAGATCTTCATTCCTCCGCATGACGAAGTTTGTGGTTATTCTATGATTAATGGTTGACGCTGATTTTCATATCTGTAATGTTTTGAAAACCTTGCAGGAGAAAACCTTAGAATTGATGAACGCATCACTTTGTCATACCTAACAGGTTTTAAAAACCTGTTAGGATAATCCATAAACTACGTTGCCATTTTTGTCGAGTTTCTAGTCGAGATCCCTCGTTCCTCGGGATGACGAAGTTTGTGGTACTCTATGAATAATGGTTGATGCTGATTTTTCATACCTGTAAGGTTTTGAAAACCTTGCAGGAGAAAACTCAGAATTGATGAACGCATCACTTTGTCATACCTAACAGGTTTTGAAAACCTGTCAGGATAAAAACCTTAGAATCTTAGCGACTCAGAACCTAAGAACCTTTCTTAGAAAGCTCATCCAAAGCCACATTCAATTCCAACACATTAACTGTTGGAGTTCCCATAACTTTTGGAGTATTAATTTTAGATTCAACTAAGGCTTTCACTTTATCTTCGGATAAATTTCTTTCTTTGGCAACACGTTTTATCTGAACCAAAGCACCTTGAGGAGAAATATTAGGATCTAAACCACTTCCCGAAGCCGTAACCATATCAGCAGGAATCTCTGATTTTCTTAAATAAGGATGAACAATCAGAAAAGTATCAATTCTTTTTTGAACCACAGCCAGATATTCAGCATTGCTTGGTCCTTTGTTACTACCACCACTTCCGGCAGCATTATAATCTACAGCCGAAGGGCGTCCCCAGAAATAATTGGATTTATCGAATTTCTGACCAATTTTTTGGTACCCAACCACTTTTCCGTTAACCGAAATAGTTTCTCCTTTTCCCTGATTCGGAGCAAATTGTGCAATTCCATAAATGGCTAAGGGATAAATAATGGCCAACAGAACCACCATAAGAAGGGTGAATTTTAATATTGAAAATATATTTTTCATTTTTTTTGAGTTTCTAAGGGACTAAGTCTCTAAGTTTCTAATATTTTTTTTGAAGATTCTGAGCGGTAAGTTTCTAAGACACTAAGAAAAAAACTTAGAAACTTAGCAAATCAGCGCCTTAGTAGCTACATAAAAAGCGCTACAGCCAAATCAATTAATTTAATACCGATAAAAGGAATGATCAATCCGCCTAAACCATATATCAATAAGTTTCTTTTTAAGATAGCACTTGCTCCGATTGGTTTATAATCAACACCTCTCAACGCTAATGGAATCAATATTGGAATGATGATCGCATTAAAAATCACTGCTGATAAAATCGCACTTTCCGGACTGTGCAAATGCATGATATTCAAACCTTCAAGCGCAGGAATCGCAGTAATAAAAAGAGCAGGAACAATAGCAAAATATTTCGCAACGTCATTTGCAATAGAAAAAGTAGTTAAAGTTCCACGAGTCATTAAAAGCTGTTTTCCAATTTCGATAATCTCAATAAGTTTTGTTGGGTCATTGTCAAGATCGACCATGTTTCCGGCTTCTTTTGCGGCCTGAGTTCCGCTGTTCATCGCAACACCCACATTAGCTTGTGCTAGGGCAGGAGCATCATTCGTTCCGTCACCCATCATGGCAACCAGTTTACCCAGGTTTTGCTCGTTTTTGATATAGTTCATTTTATCCTCAGGTTTCGCCTCGGCAATAAAATCATCAACACCGGCAGCTTCAGCAATAAATTTCGCCGTTAGTGGATTATCTCCCGTAACCATTACCGTTTTAACCCCCATTTTTCTCAAACGGTCAAAACGTTCTTTCATTCCGGTTTTGATGATATCCTGTAATTCGATAACACCTTGTACCTGATTGTTTTTAACCACCACTAATGGAGTTCCTCCTTTAGACGAAATATCAATTACTTTTTGAGCAGTATCTTCAGGGAAAGTATTTCCAGCCTGAAGCGAAATGTTTTTTGCAGCATCCTGAGCTCCTTTTCTAATATTGGTTCCGTCTTTTAAAATAACTCCGGAAGTTCTCGTTTCAGCGGTAAATTTAATTAAAGTAGCACCTTCAATAGATAATTTATTGGCAGTTTCGGCTCCTGCCAATTCCACGATACTTTTCCCTTCCGGAGTGTCATCTGCTAGTGAACTTAACACAGCAGATTTTATAAAATCTTCTTCAGATACGCCTTTTGCAGGATAAAAATTCGTTGCTTTTCTGTTACCAATCGTGATTGTTCCGGTTTTATCCAAAAGCAATACATCAATATCTCCGGCAGTTTCAACTGCTTTTCCGGATTTTGTAATTACATTGGCACGCAACGCTCTGTCCATACCCGCAATACCAATAGCAGAAAGTAAACCTCCAATTGTAGTTGGAATCAAACATACAAACAAAGAAATAAAAGCCGCAATCGTGATGGGTGCATTTGCATAGTCGGCAAACGGTTTTAGCGTAACGCACACAATCACGAATATTAAAGTAAATGCGGCTAATAAAATGGTTAAGGCAATTTCGTTTGGTGTTTTCTGACGGCTAGCACCTTCAACCAAAGCAATCATTTTATCCAGAAAGCTTTCGCCAGGTTCAGAGGTTACAATCACTTTAATTTTATCAGACAGTACTTTTGTTCCTCCGGTTACAGATGATTTATCACCACCGGCTTCCCGAATTACAGGAGCACTTTCTCCCGTAATGGCGCTTTCGTCGATAGTAGCTAAACCTTCGATAATTTCACCATCTGTTGCAATTAGATCACCTGATTCACAAACGAAAATATCTCCTTTTTTCAATTCTGATGAACTGATGTTTTTGATATCTCCGTTTGGCAAAATTTGTCTTGCAGGAGTTTCTTCCCGTGTTTTTCTTAAACTATCCGCTTGTGCTTTTCCTCTGGCTTCGGCAATAGCCTCTGCAAAATTGGCAAACAAAAGCGTTGCTAATAAAATTAAAAACACAATTAAATTATAGACAAAACTACCCTGATCTGTTGCTCCCATTAAAATGGAAATACAAACGGCGAACATAATGGCAGTTCCTATTTCTACGGTAAACATTACCGGATTTTTGATCATCATTTTTGGATTCAGCTTCACAAAAGATTGCACTAGGGCTTCTTTTACTTGCTTACTTTCAAACAATGAATTGGATTTATTAGTTGTCATTTTCTTGTAAAAAGTTAAATGTTATTTGTTAAATGTTATGCGTTGAAAACAATTAGAGGATAAAACATAGCCAACGGTTTCAACCGTTGGAGAGCAATGTATATCATAATTTTGTCCCCGTGGTTGAAACCACGGCCTATGTTTGTTGAGCATTATTTTAAAGTAAAGTATTCCGCTAATGGACCTAAAGCCAACGCTGGGAAGAAGGATAAGGCAGCAATAATTGCGATTACTGCAAAAACCATTACCCCAAAAATTGAAGTGTCAGTTTTTAAAGTTCCCGCACTTTCAGGGATATATTTTTTATTAGCCAATAATCCTGCAATAGCCAATGGGCCAATGATAGGAATGAAACGACTTAACAACAACACAATTCCTGTAGTGATATTCCAGAACGGATTGTTATCTCCTAAACCTTCAAAACCAGAACCGTTATTGGCAGCACTAGAAGTATATTCATATAACATTTCAGAGAATCCGTGATGTCCGGGATTGTTCAGCCAACCCGTTGCGTTCCCGTTAAACCAATATCCCATTGCGGTATCATGCGCAGCAAAATAAGAAGCCAAAGCTGTCCCGGATAAGATTAATAAAGGGTGAAGAATTGCAATAAAAGCAGCAATTTTAACTTCCCGCGCTTCGATTTTCTTTCCTAAAAACTCAGGAGTTCGACCCACCATTAATCCGGAAATAAATACAGCCAGAATGATAAAAATGTAGAAGTTCAGAATCCCGACACCACAACCGCCATAAAAAGCATTAACCATCATGGCAAGCAATTCCATAGCACCGGAAACCGGCATTGAACTATCGTGCATACTATTTACAGAACCTGTAGAAATTACCGTTGTAGCAATGCTCCAGAATCCTGAAATAGCAGGTCCAAACCGAACCTCTTTTCCTTCCATCGCTCCCGTTGCCTGTGCAATTCCCATTCTTTCGATTGCAGGATTCCCGTTAATTTCGCTCATAACAGTTGGCACAACCAGTAATAAGAATCCAAGGGTCATAACTCCGAAAATTACATAGGAGAATTTTCTTTTCTTTAGATAAAAACCTAAGGCAAAAATCATCGCAAACGGGATAATTAATTGTGCCCATAATTCGACAGCATTCGTAAAGTAAGTAGGATTTTCTAATGGATGTGCCGAGTTGGCACCAAAGAAACCACCACCATTTGTTCCTATATGTTTGATGGCAATAAATGCAGCAGCTGGTCCGCGGGAAACTTCAACATGATCACCTTGTAAAGTAGTAATAGCATCTTTACCTTCAAAAGTCATTGGTGAACCGCTAAATACCAAGGCAGTAGCTACAATAGCTGAAAGTGGTAATAAAATACGGGTACAGCTTTTAATAAAATAATTATAAAAGTTACCCAATTTATCAGTAGTTCTTTCCTTCATTGCTGTAAAAACCATTGCTGCAGCAGCCATTCCCACACCAGCAGAAACAAATTGCAGGAACATCAGGAATATTTGAGATAAATAAGAGACACCGCTTTCACCTGAATAATGCTGTAAATTACAATTCACTATAAAAGAGATAGCCGTATTAAAGGCCAAATCCGGGCTCATCGATGGGTTGTTATCAGGATTTAAGAATAACGATCCCTGAAACAATAAGATAAAAAAGCAAAGAAAGAACCAAACCATATTAATACTTAAAAGTGTTTTTAAGTGTTGCTTCCAGTTCATTTCTTCAGTAGAATTGATTCCACTGATTTTAAAAATAAGTTTTTCAATTGGATTGAAAATCGGGTCAAGAAATGTTTTATCACCCAAATAAACTTTAGCAATATATTTCCCTATCGGAATGGCTAAAACTATCGAAATGATAAAAATACTAATGACGCCAAGTAATTCTGTGTTCATAATTTTGAGATTATTTTTGTTGTGAGATGTAATTTGTAAAATGAAAGATGTAGATGAAAGTTGAAACATCAGCTGACTTCTAACTCTTAACATTCAACTTTACATCATTAAAATTTTTCGGGTTTGATTAATACATAAACCAAATAGCCAAAAACGGCGAGGGCAATAATAAATAGTGCAGTCATGATTTAGATTTTTTCAAAAAATTCAACTGATTTAAAACAAATAGCAAAAAGCAAAACAGCCAATGCGAGTAAAAGAAAAGTGATTAACATATTAGATGATTTTAGATTTTAGAATGTAGATTATAGATTTAGGGCTTTTGCGATTAACCAGTTAACCGATTAAACATTTTACACGCCCGAAGTATTAATTTGTTTGATATATTCTGCTTTAAGCGTTTGAGGAAAAAGGTGTGAAATGTTGCAATGACGTACTTCCATAAAAGAAGAAACAGAGAAAACATACACATTAGAAATAGCATTTTTAGTTTCGATACTTCCGGTAATAAATAGACGTTCAGCAAGAGCTAGGCATTTTTTTGCCCGTACGATATTACCCGAAATAATAGATTTTTTGGTGATCTCTGCAAAACGTTCTGCTTGTTTGTAGATTGAGGTGACTTGATTTTTCATGAGAATGAATTTTGTGTTCTTCCCACTTATGCCAAAAGTCAGACCGAAAAATGGTAGTAATAGATAAAGTATTGCCCATAAAGGCGTTGAGGTTTTGTGCCAAAAAGTGGCCATAAAAAAAGCCTATCAAAATGATAAGCTTTTATTAAAATGATAGGTTTGTTTTATTAAAAATCAGGAATTAAAAATGTCATTACTGGTGATTGAAACTTAGAATTTAAATCCCAGACGGATGCAATATTTATAGAAAAATATAGATTACGTTCATATAACCCGCCGCGGCGGATGACATACTTTGGTTTCAAAAGAAAAATTAAGACATCGTTCCACTGGAGCTTTTATAGAAATTTAAAGTTGAAATTTGCCATTACCATTGCTATTGGAATTTGGAATTTAATTTTTGGAATTTTTACTCTGTCTATTGTATACTATATTCTTCTAGTTTTCGATACAAAGTTGCAATTCCAATTTCCAGTAATCGGGCAGTTTCCGCTTTATTGCCTTTAGTGTAATTCAAAACCTTCTGGATATGCAACTTCTCAATGCTTTGCATAGAGAAAGCCGACATTGATTTGGTGGCTTTTTCTGGCTGATGCTGCATTTCGTAAGGTAAAACATCCGAGGTTAAAATACTACCGCTGCTTAAAATTACAGATCTTTCGATAACATTTTTAAGTTCACGAATATTTCCCGGCCAGGAATAATTTTCTAGTTTCTGAAGAAAATCGTCAGCAATATCTAAAGTCTTTTTATTAGTCTTCTCAGAAAATTGTTTGACAAACGAGTGGGTCAGAGGTGCGATATCTTTTATTCTTTCGCGCAAAGGCGGAAGAGTAATCTCAAAAATATTCAAACGAAAATACAAGTCAGAACGAAAACGGTGTTCCTCACTTTCTGTTTTCAAATCTCTGTTAGTAGCAGCAATTAACCTGAAATTTGATTTTTTGGGAGTTGTATCACCAATTGGGATATATTCGCTGGTTTCTAAAACGCGTAATAGTTTGGCTTGCAGTTCAATTGGCATTTCTCCAATTTCGTCCAGGAATAAAGTTCCGCCATTAGCCTCTTCAATAAACCCTTTCTTGTCTTTCAAAGCTCCGGTAAAAGCACCTTGTTTATGACCAAAAAGTTCACTCTCCAGAATTTCCTTACTGAAAGTACTACAGTTTAGCGCCACGAAAGATTTCCCAACGCGATTACTGTTTTCATGAATCGCTTGCGCAAAAACTTCTTTTCCGGTTCCGGTTTCGCCGGCAAGCAAAACGGTCGAATCAGTCTTGGCAACTTTTTTTGCAAGGTCAATAACTTGTTCAATTCCTTTTGATTTTCCTATAATGGTATTAAAAGAATATTTATCTCCAATACGTTTCTCGAGTTGCTTCACCTTTTTCTGCAAATGGACTTTTTCAACAGCTTTGTATAAAAGTGGAATAATTTTGTCGTTATCATCCCCTTTTACGATATAATCAAAAGCGCCGTTTTTCATCGCCTGAACACCATCAGGAATATTTCCAAAAGCCGTTAATAAAATAACTTCAATCAAAGGAAAGCTCCCTTTTATGTTTTGCAGAAAATCAACCCCATTTCCGTCAGGTAATTTTACATCACATAAAACAACATCAATATCAGTTTGCTCGAGTTTCTTAAAACCGGATTTTAAATCTTTAGCTTCAATAACTTCAAATCCTTCTGATTTAATAATGCGTGCCAACAGACTTCTGAGTTTTTCTTCGTCGTCTATAATTAAAATTTTATGTGTCATTTGAGGAAAAGTCTAGGATAGAAATTGATTTTTGAGATACAAATTTAGGTTTTAAATCATTCAACTTTTTGATCGATAGGAAATTCTTGCGAAAAAATAATTTTAAGATCGTAAAGTTGTGGCTTCTATTATAAAATTAAATTTTAAGCTATCAAATGGCGATATTTCAATTACATATAACAGCATTAAAACATTTAACACTGATAAATTTATAATTCTATTAACATGAAAAAATTTAAGCTTTGTAGTAAATGAATTAATTTTGTATAAAAGCTACATTATATATGAAAGACTCAATTTCAATCTCAATATTAGAATTAGCTATCATTACACAAGATAGCAACGCAAGCGAAACATTTCAAAAAACAAAAGAAATAGCCCAACTTGCAGATAACTTAGGTTATAAACGTTTTTGGTTGGCAGAACATCACAATATGGCACACGTTGCCAGTTCAGCAACGGTAGTTTTGATTGGTTATATCGCCAGTCAGACTCAAAGCATTCGTGTAGGTTCAGGCGGAATCATGCTGCCGAATCACTCTCCTTTAGTAGTAGCTGAACAATTCGGAACCCTGGAAACACTTTATCCAAACCGAATTGATTTAGGTTTAGGAAGAGCGCCGGGAACAGATCAGCCAACGGCCGAAGCCATTAGAAAAGACTTTTTTGAACAGGCACAACGCTTTCCTCAAAACGTAACGAAACTTCAGGATTACTTTTCTGCCGAAAATGCAACTGCAAAAGTGAGAGCTTTTCCCGCCGAAGGTACAAATGTTCCAATCTGGATTCTGGGCTCAAGTACAGAAAGTGCTGCCCTAGCCGCTGCTTATGGATTACCGTATGCTTTCGCCGGGCATTTTGCACCACGCCAAATGATTCAGGCTTTTGAGTTTTACCGCGAAAATTTCCAGCCTTCAGATGTTTTAGATAAACCCAAAACAATGGCTTGCGTCAATATCATTGCAGCCGATACAAATGAAGAAGCCGAAAGATTATCTACAAGTTTGTACCAAATGTTTCTAAACTTAATTCGAGGTGATCGTAAAGGCTTGCAACCGCCTGTAGATTCTCTGGATGATATCATGAGCGAAGAAGAACGTTTTCATGTCAATCAAATGACCGCGTGTACATTCACAGGAAACAAAGAGCAACTGATAACAGATCTTAAAAAATTCATCAATTACTCAAAAGTAGACGAGCTAATGGCAACAGGCCCAATTTTCGATCATCAGGCTAAACTCAAAAGCATCCACATTACAAAAGAAGTAATCGATAGTATAAACACTATATAAGGACACTTTTCTCTATCCTATATATAAGGTAAGATTTCCATCATCCAGCCCGACAGGTTTCCAAAACCTGTCGGGTTTATTTTTATGAGCCATATAAAAGAGTGACCATGTCCGGCTGAGCAAAGTCGAAGCCTGCTTTTTTAGAATTTCGGGTTTAATAAAGATCCAGAGCTATTTCCCGCTATCCGTTCCAATCTTTTGTGCCGAACCCCGACACAAAAGGATTTTCACTACTATCGGGGCTAGGGCAGTAGTTTTCATGAGAAGAACATTTGCAATAAGTATAAAGAGAACTTAACGTTTTACCAGAGATAGCAATCGGAATTCCGATTAAACCAGAAAACACAAGGAAAAGCAGGCTTTGCGTCTTAGCGTCTTCGTGGCAAAACCAGCACCTTTACGGTAAAACCAGCATAAACCAGTTAATCTGGAGAAAACTCAAAAAGAAATCGGATTGTAAAAAACACCAAACCAGTGACTTAAGAAAAAGATTAAAAATACTTTGAAAAAGGTATTGTTTTACTAAACAAACTACCTACTTTTGCACCCGCAACAACGACAGACGTTCACTGAAATACTGACAAGCATTACTAATCAAAACGAAAATTTATTTTCTAAAAAAGATTCTGAAAAGCTTGTGAGATTTGAAAACAGATGTTACATTTGCACCCCGCAAAACAACGGAAGTTCATTGATAGATTGGTTAGGAAATGAGAAGAAAAGGAAATGAAAATTTCTAAAAAAAAACTTCAAAATTTACTTGCCAGTTGAAAATAAATTTTCTACTTTTGCACCCGCTTTGAGAAACAAGCGAAACAAAAAAGAAGACACGTTCGTAGACATATTGAATTGACAGCCGTTTTAACAGAGATGTTAAAACAAAAGAATAAAGAGTAAGATAATCGAGAGATTAAAAAAGAACCGATAGAGACTGATTCGAATAACAATACGATCTAAGTGATTAGATCAATAATATACGATGAAGAGTTTGATCCTGGCTCAGGATGAACGCTAGCGGCAGGCTTAACACATGCAAGTCGAGGGGTATAGTTCTTCGGAACTAGAG
>NZ_JBNNFM010000040.1:0-40889 GCF_050267765.1 Flavobacterium sp. NPDC079362
TTTTAGCCCAAATTTACATTTTTCAAGAAACACTCTGTAAATCTACTAGTATAATAAAAGAAAGAGGTCGTCTTTTCAGACAACCTCTTTTTTTAATGTCATGGCTTTAAGTATTTATTTTGAAAAAAATTAACGCCAGCCCAACTCTGGTGCAATATATTTTAGTATGGTCGATAGTATATGAACATTGTACTCAACGCCTAATGTGTTGGGTATTGTAAGCAACAATGTATCCGCTTCCTGAATAGCTTCATCCTGAGCCAGCTCAGCAATTAGTTTATCCGGCTCAGCTGCATAACTCTTTCCGAAGATTGCGCGTTTATCACTTTCTATATTACCAAAACTATCAGACCCTTTTCCTTGATTTCCAAAGTAGTATTTGTCCTGATCGTTGACAAGTGCAAAAATCGAACGGCTTACTGAAACTCGAGGTTCATGTTTATGTCCTGCTTTTTTCCAGGCTTCTTTATATATCCTGATCTGTTCTGCTTGTTGAATATGGAAAGGTTTCCCGTTTTCGTCATACTTTAGGGTAGAACTTTGCAGGTGCATCCCGTTTTCGGCAGCCCAGATAGCCGTAGCATTAGATGCGGCTCCCCACCAGATACGATCTCTTAATCCTTCTGAGTGCGGTTCAAGACGCAATAAACCGGGCGGATTGGGAAACATTGGATTAGGATTTGGCTGTGCAAATCCTACACCGTTAAGTTTGTCTAAAAACTCTAAAGCTTTTTTTCGCCCCATATCGGCATCTGTTTCGCCTTCATCAGGTTGGTAACCAAAAGCACGCCATCCATCAACAACCTGCTCCGGTGATCCCCTGCTAATTCCTAATTGCAAACGTCCTCCTGAAATTAAGTCAGCAGCACCGGCATCCTCAACCATATACAGAGGGTTTTCATACCGCATATCGATAACGCCTGTACCAATTTCTATTTTACTTGTCTTAGCGCCGATAGCCGAAAGTAAAGGAAAAGGTGATGCTAATTGTTTTGCAAAATGATGTACCCTGAAATAAGCACCATCCACACCAATTTCTTCTGCGGCAACAGCTAAATCTATAGACTGAAGCAGTGTATCACTTGCCGTACGGGCTTTATAGGAAGGATGATCTGCCCAATGCCCAAACGATAAAAATCCTATTTTCTTCATAGATAGCATGATTATTATTTACTAATTCAAATATACGCATCATTATTGAGTTTTGTAACTAGTGCGACAGATTTTGCAGTCGTCGGTAATCTGTAGGCGAGATAGAAGAATGTTTCTTGAAAAAGCGTCCAAAGGCAGAAACGGAGTTAAAACGCAATCGATAAGCAATATCACTGATATTAATTGCAGGATTACCTAGTAAAACGACTGCTTCTTTTAGCAAATGGGCATCAATAATTTGATGAGGCGTTTTATCAACAGCCTTTTTTACAATATGAATAAGGTATTTATTTGAGATATGCAGTTTTTGTGCATAATAATTTACGCCTTTATGCTGGCTAATATTATTCATAACGAGATCAAGAAACTGAAAATAAATTTCCTTTGGATTGTTTAAAACCAAAACGTTATCCTCTTTTTCCTCAGGTAAAAATTCAGCTGTTTCTAATAGCAGGTTGAATATTATAGTCCTGATGATTTCATCCTTGAATTTGAGCGTTGCTTTAATTTTGTTTTCAAGATATTTCATCAGCTTAAACAGCCTTTTAGCTTCTTGTTCCCTGAGGCACATTATCTCATATGACTTATCCTTAAAAAAAGTAAGTCTTTCGATGATAAACGGATCTGATAAATTTTTAAGAAGAAACTCTTTTTCAAAAAAGAGCAATTTCATTCGAAAGTCTTCACTATTATTTTGAAAAGCAATAATGGTTGCCGGTCTCGCAAGTAATAAACTAAATTGACGAATATAATGCTGTTGCCCGTCAATTACAATCGTAATATCACCTTCGAGACAAAGACATAATGAGTAATAATCCATCCGAAAAGGTTTCTGAGGATATTCTAATTGCTTTTTACCGGAAGAGACATAATAAGGCAAACAGTTGTCGACCTCAAAGTAAGCCAGTGTGTCGCTTATTTTATCGTAAAGTTTATCTTCCTGCATAAATGTTGCTTCAAATTGTTTTGGAAAACTAATTTTAGCATAAAAATAAGCAATTATGGGTTATGACGCTCTATAAATTACCATCAATTTTAAATCAGATTACAGTTTAAATAATATAAAAATGACACCAAAACAAAGAGTTGAGGTGTCATTTTTTTTAGAATATTATCCTGTAAAAAGTAGATGGGTCCTGTTTAGATTTTAGTCTCTAATTCCACCTATCCAATGTTTCAATTTATTAAGTTGTTCTGTAAAGAAAGACTCATGATCCTGCGAATCTTCGTTTTCGACAAGCAGATGTTCGTAGTACGTTCCTTTTAGAAATTTTCTTAAAAGCCCCTCTCCTACTATTGGCTCATAATCGTTTAGTGATTGTGCTGCTTTAAGTAAGTGGCGAATATCATATTGTAACGGATTAATATCGGGTACCTGTTTGTTTAAATTCAACAACTCATAAACCGCTATTCTGGCAGTTCGTACTGAACTTTCCATCGTAAATACAATATCATTATTGGTTTCTACAAATTGTCCCACTAAACCTAGATTTTTACAGCCTTCAGGAACAACTTGCGGACGATCGCCTTTTGCTCTTGGCATAAACATAGAAGTGATATAGGGCATAAAGGAACTGCGGACGATTGTATTTTCTACAATATTATCGAGTTGGTCAATAATCCCTAAATGATGTGCCAATTCTGCCAAAAGCTCATTACCTGTACATTCCGGCATTGTTTTTTTGACATAATCACCTTCTTTATCCATAAAAAGGGCATAAATCCAAATCACTAAAATATCATCCGGCTGATCCGGGAAATGTGGTTGTCTGTTACAGGTAAAGCTCATTAACCAGTTTGAATCACTAATCGTAACAATTCCTCCTGTTGCAGTCTTGCCTGAGTAAGGATCGTTTACACATAACTCTTTTACTTTCTCTGTAAAAGCTGAAGGTTTGCAGGTAAGTGTAGCAGATTCCCAGGAAGATTTTTCGATATTGCCACAGAATTTTTCAGGTTTTCCAAAAACAGGTGATTTAGCAGCCAGGTTTTTCCACAGTTTCCATCCGGCACTTTGTCCGCTATTATTTTTATCTAATTTAATAGCCGGTGCAGTTACATTATCACCATAAAAAGTATCCTCCGTCATTGAGCCTGTTGTAGCAATTACGTAATTTTCTTTGCCTACAGGAATTCTTTCTTCTTTACCGTCTCTTTCTATAATGATAGCTTCGACAACTTTGCCATTGACATCACTATGAATATCTAAATCTTTTACGAGCGTATTAAGGTCAATTTGTACCCCTTTGCTTTGTAAAAACTTTCTAAGAGGCGTAACAAATGTATCGTATTGATTGTATTTAGGGAAAACCAGACACGAAAGGTCTTTCATTCCATCTATAGCATGTAGGAAACGGTGCATATATAATTTACATTCTAATAAACTGTGCCAGTTTTCGAAGGCAAACATCGTACGCCAGAAAAACCAAAAGTTACTTTCAAGAAAAGATTTGCTAAAATAGTCTTCGATAGTAATATCATCAAGATCTTCTTTCTTTTTAAGCAAAAGCTTAATGATAGCAAGCTGATCTTTTTTATCCAGTCCAAATTTACTAAAATCCTTAATCTCACCTTTCTTATGAATTAGTCTGGCTTTTGAGTAATTAGGATCATTATCATTTACCAGACGATATTCGTCTAATACGCTATAAGGAGCCGGCAGTTCCAGAGCGGGAATATCCTGAAATATATCCCAAAGATTTTCATATGTCATATCCATCTCACGGCCACCACGAATAATGTAACCATCGGTCGTATTTCCGGCACCGTCCAGGGATCCGCCATCAACGTGCAGCTGATCCAGAAAAATAATATTCTCGCCCGGAACATGAGCGTCACGAATAAAATAATAGGCTGCAGCCATTCCTGCGATACCACTGCCTACAATATAAATTTTGCTGTCTTTGTACGATTTTGTTGGAATCGCTTTATTGCGCTGATAATTCCCTATTTGATCTGAAAAAGGCATTGTTTTTTCAGGTGTATTAATTTGAATCTCTTTACTGGAGTCAGGTTGATGGTTCACATTTCCATACTCTTTTGAAGCCTTTAATATTTTTTCGAATTTTGAAGTGGTAGAACTCATAACTAATCTATTTTTTGATTTACTCAAAGTTAAGAGTACCTGTAGGATAATCTGCATCCCTAAATTCATTATTGCTATCCCTAAATTCCGTTTTTCTTGCGCGTATAAATAACTGTAACTTCAGAGTATGTGTGTTTTGAAGAAGCGAAATGCCATATTCCTAACTTAAAAAAACTACCCGATAAATGTTGATTTGGCTAAAGCCTTATTATTCCAATTATTAAATACCTCGAACTAAAGCAGGAGGCTGGTCAATACTAAAAACTTGACAACTTTAGGCAATTGTTTTTATCGTAATAACTATTTACTTTTCGTAATTTGCCCTTATAAAAAATTGCAGTTATTCTAATAGAAGATAATACATGAAAAACATATTTATAGTAGTCAATTTAGTACTGGTGGGTTTTTTATTTCAAACGTCTTGTATGGCTCAGACATCAAAAAAGTCAAGATTCAAAGCCTTGGTTTTGTATGAGAACGGCGGACATCATTTGCCTTTTACAACCGCTGCGAAACCGTGGCTCAATAAACTGGCAATTGACAGCAGTTTTACCATTGATTATATCGAGAATACTAAAACAATTAATGAGGCTCTTTTAAAAAAATATCAGGTTTTTATACAATTAGATTACCCGCCATATACCTGGAGCGAGGAATCTATGAAGGCTTTTCAGAAATATATGAATGATGGTAAAGGCGGATGGATTGGGCTGCACCACGCGACTTTACTTGGTGAGTTTGACGGATATCCAATGTGGCAATGGTTCTCTGATTTTATGGGCGGGATACAATTTAAGGATTACATTCCGGCTTTTGCCAATGCCAAAGTAAATATTGAAGACACGTCGCATCCTATAATGAAAGGTGTTCCTGCCAGTTTTTTTGTAAAAAAGGAAGAATGGTATACTTATAATAAAAGTCCCAGACAAAATGTTCATGTAATGGCTTCAGTAGATGAAGCTACTTATGAACCTGCTTCAGAAATAAAAATGGGCGATCATCCCGTGATTTGGACCAATCCTCATTTTGCTGCCCGAAATGTATATATTTTTATGGGGCATGCTCCGGAGTTATTCGATAATGAAGCATATACTACATTACTTAGAAACTCTATTTTTTGGGCAGCGCAAAAAAAATAAAATATCCTGTCTTCCGGCTTGGGTATTTGGTTTGAAATTATACTGTCTTTTTAATTTCTAAATGCTTCTAGTGGTACCGAAAATTTAAAGGTACTTCCCTTTCCCGGTTCACTTTCTGCCCAGATTTTACCGTGATGTCTGTTTATAAGTTCACTGCAAAGCAGTAATCCCATTCCGTTTCCCATTTCGTTGTCCGTGTCTCGTTGAATCACTTTTCCGTTAATCTTAAATAATTTTTCTTTTATCAGGTCCGGGATTCCAATGCCGTTATCTGTAATTGATATTTCTGCGTTCTGCTGTTTCCTTTGTACCCTGACTGCGATTTTACCATTTGTATCCGTAAATTTAATCGCATTGTTCAATAAGTTACGTACAATGGTATCAATCATTTTTTTGTCTGCCTCGACTTCTATTTGTTCAGTTGATTCGAACAAAAGATCAATGTTTTTGTTGAGTGCTGCATTCTGATTGAGTTCTATATTTTCATTAATCAATTTGTTCAGTGTGATTTTTTCAGGACTGTATTCCATCATTCCTGTTTGTGCCCCGGACCAGCCTAAGAGATTGTCCAGTAATTTATACGTGTTTTCGTTTGACTGATGCAGTACTTTTGCAATTTCCCTGATTTCTCCGTGGTTACCTTCTTTAATATCTTCAATCAATAGTTTCGAAAGCGCTACTGATGATCCCAATGGTCCTCTTAAATCATGGGCGATTATAGAAAAAAATATATTTTTATCGTCTAACAGCTTCTGAATTTTAAGATCTTGTTTCTTCTTTATCAATAATAAAAATCCAATCGTACCTGTGAAAGCCAACAAAAACGAGCTTATATTGTACAAACCCTCTAATGTGGGATTGAAAAAAAATACATTTTTAGGATTAAAAAAGATATAAAGTATGCGTATCAATAGCAGAATTTCAAATCCGGCGTAACAAAGCGGATAAAAATTTCGGGAAAAATTATGCTTGTTTTGATTGAAATGACTGATTGTTATCGGTAAATAAACAGCAAATATTCCCATTAAAATAATTAGGATGCGCGTATTAATTGTAGCTTCAAGTAGTACTGCAACATTGAATATAACGGATGCAATACTGGTTATCGCTATTTGTAATTGATAACTTTTCTTTGGTTTTACATTCCAAAATGACAACATTGCAGTCGTTTCGTAACAACAGGCTATAAAAATGATTGTAACGGCAATATTGACTGAAATAAAATCTGAGATAACGTTCCTTAAAAGAATCAGCACCCAGCCTACAGTTAATAATAATTTTGAAATGCCTAAACCGTTCAAAATTTTCCTGCTCTTACTTGTCTCATACGAAAATGAATAACTGAAAATAAGGATACTTATAAATAAATTTCCAAAAAAATATAATATATAAATGCTATTTGAATCTAATGGTAAAAGTTGGAACATTATAGGTTTGAGATATTAAAAGAACGGATAATTTCAGGCTGTAAATGTCACTATACAAACAGGAAAATAATTAATCAGGAAAGATTTAAATGTCCTGATTAAGACTTTATTGTCCTTGATTGGCAATTGTTTTAAGGCGGTGCCTAAATAATTTTGAAGCAAAAATCAATTTTATGTTTTCAATATTCAAATCAAAATTTTATCTAAAAGAAATACTACCTGATGGCTATATTGATATTCATAACCACATATTGGCAGGAATTGATGATGGTGCCAAAACACCGGAAGAAACAAATTATCTGATAGCGCAAATGAAAGCGTTAAATATTAAGGCCGCTTTTGCTACACCGCACACTTTTAACGGGCTCTGGAATAATACTTCTGAAAGTATAAGACAGGCTTACGAAATAGCGCTAAAAAACGATGACAATAGAATGTTTTTAAAAGGGTATGCAAGCGAATATATGCTGGACAATACTTTAATAGAAAAAAGCAGGGAAGAAAAATTGCTGGGATTATCGAAGAATTTTATTCTGATAGAATTCAATTTGTTTAATAATCCTTTGAACCTGTATGAAATGCTGTTTGAGTTAAAAACAAAAAATTATAAAGTCATTATAGCGCATCCTGAACGGTATCTTTATTTTCATAATTCTATTGGTAAATATCAGAAACTAAAAGAATACGGCGTCTTTTTTCAATTGAACTTATTATCGCTAACGGGGTATTATGGCAAAAGCATTCAAAGACAGGCAATAGAATTGTTTAAAAATGATTTATATGATTTTACGGGATCAGACATTCATAGTGCAACTGAAATTACTCAATTTAAAACCGTACCTCTTCAGATTCCGGACAAAAAGAAAATGGATCGTTTACTGGAAAACAATACAATTTTTCTCTAGCTCCTACAGCAAAATATAAAAGTCTTAATAGTCCTGAAAAATTAATAAAAAAGCCGGAATACAAAAAAAGCTGTTCGATCGAACAGCTTTTTACTAACAATAATTAAATCGCATTTCAATTTTGACCAACAATCTGCAACTTTAAATATCAAACTAACTCTTGAATTAATAAATTTGTTGAGCTTTTTTTAGAATCAGTTTGTTTTTTATAATTGCATTGAAGTACTGATATTTTTTATTCTTTCATTCAGTATGTCTTCAATGCCCTTAAAATTTTCTATTGTATCTAATTCTTCATTTACGCTGATGTAGAATTTAATTTTTGGTTCAGTTCCGCTTGGTCTGGCGCAAATTACAGAACCATCTTCTGTATAATAAATCAGGACATCGGCTTTGGGCATGTTTATAATTTCTGATTCGTTGTTCAGTAAATTAAGTGATAACGATGATTTATAATCCTCAAGCTTCACTACTTTTTGATTGTTAATCTCCCTTAAAGGATTTTCTCTTAAATTCACCATCATCGCATTAATTTCAGCCAATCCGTCGATTCCTTTTTTTGTAATAGAGATCAAATGTTCTTTATAAAAACCAAAATCTACATAATGCTGCAATAAGGCCTGGTAAACAGAACTATTATTTGCTTTAGCCTGGGCAGCCACTTCGCAAATTAATAAACTTGCTGCAACTGCGTCTTTATCGCGAACGCTGTCTCCTACCATATACCCAAAGCTCTCTTCTCCTCCGCCAATAAATTCGAGTTCAGGAAAATCTTTGATCATCTTGGCAATCCATTTAAAACCTGTCAAACCACTTTTGTATGCAACGTCATAAGCGTTTGCCAGTTTCATAATCATAGGAGTCGAAACAATAGTGGAGCCAATAAATTGTTTGCCGTTTATTTTTCCTGCTTTTTTCCATTGTTCCAACAAAAAGGCAGTCATTAAAATCATGGATTGATTTCCGTTTAGTAAAACCATTTTTCCTTGATTATCACGAACCGCTACTCCTAAACGATCACAATCAGGATCGGTGCCAATAACAATGTCGGCGTTGGTTTTTTCTGCTAATGCCAAAGCCATTGTTAAGGCTTCTGGTTCTTCCGGATTTGGAGATTTTACTGTGGGGAAATCTCCATTTGGTACTCTTTGCTCTTCGACAATATGTACGTTTTTATATCCCGCCAACGCTAATGTATCGGGTACAACCGTAATCGAAGTCCCGTGCAATGACGTAAAAACAATATTCAGATCATCTTTGGCCTCTTTAGAGATATTAAAACTCGCATTTTGAACCGATGATTTCACAAAAGCTTGATCAATTTCAGTATCGATATATTCAATTAAATCTTCATTCGCTTCAAACTTAATTTGGTCGTATTTTAAATCTTCAATAGCTTTAATAATTTCAGCATCCTGAGGAGGGACAATTTGACCGCCATCTTCCCAATACACTTTATACCCATTGTATTCCGGCGGATTGTGAGATGCTGTTAGTACAATCCCACATTGACAGTTGAGGTATTTTAAAGCAAAAGACAATTCTGGTGTAGGTCTAAGACTCGAAAATAAATAGACCTGAATGCCATTTGCTGAGAAAACATCAGCGACGGTTTTTGCCAGTGTATCACTATTATGGCGGCAATCATAGGCGATAACTGCTTTAAGTTTTTGATCCGGAAATACCTTATACAAATAATTCGACAATCCCTGAGTACTTTTTCCTAACGTATATTTGTTGATACGATTGTTTCCAACTCCCATTACGCCGCGCATTCCGCCTGTACCAAATTCAAGATTTTTATAAAAACTTTCTTTTAATTCTTTCGGAGATGAAGCCATCATTTCACTTACTTTATCCTGTGTTTCTTTATCAAAAACAGGCGTTAACCATTCTTGTGCTTCTTTTAAAATACCTATTGCTAAATTCATTTGGATTACGTTCAATTATTTATTTCTTTTCCATTTTTGAAACCATGATTTCTTCACTACTTCTTTTCCGTAACCATAGCCATAACCGTAGTTGTATCCGTAACCATAACTTGAAGTAAAATCAATATCATTGAGTACATATCCCATATTAATGATTTTTTTATCCTTGAATAGTTTTTTAGAATACGAAATCAGGTTCTTTTCTGTTACAGCGGAACGCAGTACAAATAAGCTCGTATCAGCATACTTAGAAATCATAAGGGTATCACTAACCAATAAGGTTGGCGGTGTATCGAATATAATAATGTCATACTCTTCTTTTACTTCATTAATAAACTTTTCAAAACGCTGATTGGATAATAACAGGGTTGGATTTGGAGGTATAATTCCGGATAAGAAAAGATCAAATGGAAATTCCTTGTCGTCGTTACTGTGCAATAAGTCTCTCCATTGCAGTGTACCATCGTGCAAATAATTACTAAATCCTTTGGTGTCTTTACTTACATTATCCAAATGCCTGTGCAATTGCGGATTTCTAAAATCGGCGCCTATAACAATGACCTTTTTGTCAAGATGTGAATAGGCAGTAGCCAAATTATAAGAAACGAAAGTTTTTCCTTCTCCCTTTATAGAAGAAGTCACAAATATTACTTTGCCTTTCTGATCTTCAGTATAAGGGGTAATAAAATTAGTATTGTGCGCTAAAGTTCGAAAGGCTTCTAAATTTTGAATATAAGAATCCTTGTCTTCTTTTAGCGACGGCAGCTCTACTAAAATAGGTACATTTCCTGCTATATTTTCAACATCTGTTGCCGTGTATATTTTATTATCTAATTTAAAAATGATAAATAAAATTGTAAACGGAATGACCATTCCTAAAAATAAAGCGATCAGAACAATCTTGCTTCTTTGAGGAGAAACCGGATAAATATCTGTTATAGCATAATCTATAATTTTAGTATTGGCTACGGTAACGGCTAAATTGATAGAGGCTTCTTCTCGTTTTTGAAGCAACAACAGGTACAAACTTTCTTTTAGGTTTTGCTGACGTTCGATACTTCGCAATACTTTTTCTTTTTCAGGAATGGAGGCAAAACTACCATCAGCTGCTTTTTGGGCTGATTCGCTCTGAACGAGGGTTGTTTTTAATTGTTGCCTGAACCCTTTTACAGAATTGATAATATTGTTTTTTAAACTTACCAGTGTGCTTACCAAAAGCTGAATAGAAGGATTGTTGCTTCCTGCACTGGTCTGCAGTTTCTGATAAGATAAAACGGCTGTATTATAATCTGCTACTAATTGATTGATCGTAGGATTTTGTATGCCTATATCTGCCGGTAAAAGCTCAAATGCTTTCTGGGATTCGATACTTTTTTTAAGCAAATCTGCTAATAACAATTGAGATTCTATATCAAATGAGGCTTGTTCTTTTGCTGTTTTCTGTACAATACTTGAACCGGCGTCTTCCTGAATAAAACTCAGATTATTGCTTCTTTTGTATTCTTTTTTAGAACTTTCTATAGAATCCAGTTCTTTTCTTAAGTAGACAAATCGATCGTCGACAAAATTAATTGTTCGGCGCGAAACCTCTTGTTTATCCGTAATACCATCGGCCTCAAAAACATGAATCAAGTTATTGATAATCGCTTCTGACTGAGGACCATTAGTTCCTTCTAATGAGATAGAAAGAATGTCACTGTCTTTTCCCTCGGCATCGACTTCAAATGCATTACTAAGTTCCAGTGCAGTTTTATTAAGTGGTTTTAGCACCACATTATAGCTCAGGTCTATACTTTTTGTAATTATTGCTCCTAAAGCAGGTTTTATATTTATAGGTAAATTAGGGATTTTTTTGGTTGAAGTATATCCTTTTATATCAAACTTTTGTCCGGATAAAACATCTAAAATAGTATATCCCGTTGGGGTTACTTTGATGGTATATTGTATGGCGTCTTTTAGCTTTGTTATATTATCATTGTAGCTGACAACAAACGGCGCATTGAATATTTGTTTGGATTTTACGGTAGAATTATAATAATATTCTACATTCAGTTTTAAATTTTTAACCACTTGTTCTGATAAGTGAACGGATTTGAACAAAGCGATTTCATTTTCTAAATTAATGTTTGATTTATTAAATAATTTCGTCACATCTAATGTAAAATTCGAACTTTCCTTATCCAGCAATAATTTTACTTTTGCTTCTGATCTGTAGATAACGTCAGCATATCTCAAATACGCGAAAACGGTAAAAAGTGCTATTAAAATCGTGATTAAAAACCAGGGCCAATACCTTAAATATCTATTCATCATTTGTTTTAACTGAATAGAATTTTCTTCTTCCATTGAGTCAAAATATTCATTTTTATCTGTGTGCATAAGCTTTTTATCTGGTTAATAATATAATAGAACTTAATATCAAAGACGCAATTGTAAGTACGGTTCCTGTACTGCCTATATATCCTGCTGTCTTTACTTTTGCGTCATTCGGGTTCACAACTAATACATCATTCTGGCGAATCTGATATTGCGGATTATTCATCCAGTCTGCAGTTGTCAAATCAACATTCATCATTATTCTCTTACCACCCGACTCCCTAATCAATAAAATATCATTTCGCCTGGCACTTATTGTTAAATCTCCTGCATATCCTAAAGCTTGCGGAACAGAGAGTGATTGCTCTAAAAAGGTATAAGTACCCGGTGATTTTACTTCGCCCAGAACTGTTACTTTAGCATTCAGAATTCGAATCGCAACAGTAGGATTTACTAAATGTCCTCCCTTTTCGAGTTCTAGTTTTATTTTTGTTTCTAAATCAGTTACAGATAATCCTGCTGTGCTTACAGATCCTAAAATAGGCAATACCACTGTTTCGTCAGGAGTAATCAGGTATCCCTGAACTTTTAGCAGGTCTAATGTAGAATTGGTTGCTGTGTTTCCTGTTTGTATGTTATACGGTAAAGCAGTTTCAGGTACAAGAGCACCAATTCGAATGCTCAAAATATCATTTGGCTGTACTAAAACACTCTTTACAGAGGTCGCAACCGAAGCGTAATTATTAGCGTCCTGAAAATAGATAATATCTTTTCTCGTGGCACAGGAAGAAAACAGAATAACGATAAGAAATAAAATGTGGGGTAAACGATTCATATTTTAAATTATGGGGTTAAAAAAGACAGAACTAGTATCGCGGTTTCACAATACTTAGATAAGCATAGAATCAATTGATTAGAATAAACTAATCTCTAATTGGATTCTAACTGGAATTTTTGTTTCGCTTTCATGTTATCATTCAATTTAGACAATCGATGCAGCTGTTTTTTCTGCACTTTGTCTTTTACATAAAAGCGATATAATTCTTTGCCAATAAAGAAACCGGCAATAGAAACGCCGGAAATAAAACCGGCTAAATAAGAGGTAATGGTAATATTCATAACATTTTTTTTAAGTTTAAAAAGCATTTTCATCCCCTTTCAGGGTTACAATCACGGTTAATACACAAATCTTAATGTCTTTTATGAGGCTCCAATTTTGCAAATAATCGATATCAGCCTTTACTCTTCGCTGCATATCTGAGACCTTTTTGGTTTCGCCTCTATAACCTGAAACCTGGGCCAAACCGGTAATTCCGGGTTTTACAAAATGGCGCACCATAAAATTGTTAATCTGTTCGTTGTAGTCCTGTGTATGCTTGAGCATATGAGGACGAGGTCCTACTACACTCATGTTTCCTAATAAAACATTAAAAAACTGAGGCAGTTCATCAATACTAGTCCGTCTAATAAATTTTCCTATGGGAGTAACTCTTGCGTCTTCTTTTTGTGCCTGCAAACTATCACTTTGAGTATTGACAGTCATGCTTCTGAATTTGTAACACCAAAAAGCTTCATTCTTTTTTCCTGTTCGAAGCTGCTTGAATAAAACGGGGCCTTTGCTTTGCTTTTTGATTATGATCGCCATTAACGGATACAGCCACGACAATATAAAAACCAGTACTGAGAAACTAAAAACGATATCGAATATACGTTTGACTAATCGATTGTATGCGTTTTGCAAGGGTTCGTGTCGGGGACGTATAACATGAAAGTTTTCGAAATTAGAACTGCTAAAAGAGGACTTTGAAATCGTAGACAGATCAGGAACAAATTTCAATCGCAGACAATATCTGTCTGCCAATTCAAAATAGCTGTTCAGGTCATTTATAAATTGTGGTTTTACTACAATATACAACTCCTGAATACCGTTTCCTGAAGCTCGCAGAATAGCATTTGAAAGCGCTTCTCCAAAAGTTGATTTATCTGTAAAACTCTCTTCGTTGATGTCATTGATAATTCCGGGAAAATCATAAAAATAAGCGTTGCTCTCCAGTTTTGAGGCTAATTGTATACTTGTGGTATTAAACCCCCAAATGGCTACTATAAAAGGCTTTTTTATGAACTTTTTAATGTTATTTAAAACCAGCGTAAAAATAATTCTTGACACTAAAAGATAAAGAAGTAAATAGCTGAATTGTAATAAATTGGCACCTATTGCCAATCGATACTCACTGGCGCCCTGAAAAACAAGAAGATAAACCTGCCATAAGATACACTGACTTAGAAATACACGCCAGCTGTTGCGATAAAAAGTAGTCAGGCTAAAAATAGTATCGAGCCGGTACAAATTAAAATACAACGCTGCTAATAACCAGCCCACTATAGCAAAAAGATAGCTGTTTTCAACAACAAAAAGATTCCACTGTACAGAAGCTTCTTCTGTAAAATTGAAAAAGAGAAAGATCCCTCCGATTATCGCAAAAAAATCAGATAGGATACTGCAAAAAATAAAAGTAAATTTATGTCTGTTACGCATTTTTACTAAATAATAAGTTGATTTTTTGAATTAAATGATACACGAAGCAACCCAAAATACCTCCTGAAATTCCAAAGAAAACATCCATGAAATCAGGTTGGCGCGTTGCTATAAAAAATTGCCCACCCTCTGCCAGACAAACCACCAGAGTAATTATTATTAAGGTTTTCAATCGAAAAGGAGATCTGTTTACAGAACCGGAAACAGTAGAAAGTCTTTGCCATACTTCTAATAAAAAGCCCAGGACTACAAAAGGAACCGCTGTTCGCAAATTATAGTACTCATTGCTCCATTTCCTGATCCAGAGCGGTAAATACGTTTCGGTTTCCAAGCCCGGATTATGAATCCATGAGTAATAAAAAATACTACCAATACATCCCAGCAAAAAAATAATAATGGTACTTTTTTTCCATCCATTTTTTGTTTTCATTCTATGTTAATCGGGTAATTGAAAAATTAGTTGATATACTGTTTAAGGGCTAATAATTTCTTTAGAAAAACAGCTCTGAATGCTGATAAACCATGATGTTTATAGATTCTATAATCTTCATGCAATACCTCGAAAGCTCTTTTATAAGAAGTGCTTAATCCGCCCATTCTCATTTTTACAACATAAGTTCTGAGGTAGTCTAATTTGATCTTGTTTACAAACAAATAGCGAAGCAGAAATTCTGTATCTGAAGCTATTTTAAAGTTTAGATCGTAGCTTCCTAATTTATCGATCACAGATTTCCTGAAATACACCGTTGGGTGCAAAGGCAGCCAGCCTGTTTTTAGTTTTTCAAAATCGTACTCTCCTCCTATCCTGTTACGGACCACTTTTTCCTCAGCATCGTTACTAACGTATATACCGTCTCCATAAACTCCTTCAATTTGTGCATTACTCTCAAAAGCATCTACAATTTTATTCACCACAACAGTATCATAAAACTCATCATCAGAGTGCATTAAGCCTATAATATCTCCTGTAGCCATTTTCAAACCTTTATTGATAGCGTCATACATACCTTTATCCGGTTCTGAAATATATTGACTGATTTTATCCGAATATGCCTGAATAATACCTTTTGTACCATCAGTCGAATTTCCGTCGATTAGGATGTACTCGATATTAGTATAGTTCTGATTCAGAACACTTTCTATACATTGGGCAATAGTTTTTTTTCTATTGTAGCAAATCGTGATTATAGAAACTTTCATAAATTATATTATTATTAATGTGTTGGTTGCTATTAGTATAGCACATGATCAGAAATAAATTAAGCAATAAAAACAGTTACAGACTATTACTCTCAACCATCCAGTCTACTGTTATCTTAGTGCCTTTACTTCTGGATACTGGCAAATGAGGAGCTAACTTTTTAATCTCAGATAAGTCAAAAAAATTATCTGTTGTCATGTTTTTCAATCGAAAGCTGGTCATGGGAAATTTAATCCTGATTAATTTCAGGCAATCACCAAACAAAGCGGTCATTACAAAAACGGAATAGGGCACATTATGGATTTTTATACTTTTAGTAGCCGCAATTTCATCTGCCCAGGACGTAATATCATACGGTTCATAATCGCCTAGATAAAATATTTTCTGGTCTACTTGATCTTTCTCTGAAGTAATAATTGACAGTAATTGATAAATAAAATTATCGATATAACCATATGTTTTTTTGCACGCTTTACTGCCCATATGAAAGTACTTTCCGGAAAGCACTATTTTAAAAAACAGATTGTAAGGCTCGTCAAAATAACGACCCCAAATAGAAGTTGGCCTTACAATAGTCCAGGTATATTCAGGATTCCAGTTGGTTATGGTTTTCTCCGTCAGCACTTTACTTTCTCCGTAAATCGTATGAGGGGCAAAATCATTAAAGTCCTGAGGTACATATCCCGGTCGGCAAACATACATAGACGAAGCAAAGATTACTTTTTTTAGATTTTTTAATTTATCTAAAACATAAAGCAGGTTTTCTACACCACCAATATTAGCATCATAATCTTCTAATGTTTTACCGTTTAGATCTGTTCTGGCTCCTAAATGAATTACATACGCCGGATCATAGGAAAGTATGACACTTTCTAACTCTTCCCTATTGCATAAATTTACCTTTTGATAAATCTTATTATGTTCCTTCAGCTTAGGTTCTTTACTATCAATACTTACTACCTGATGATTATCGTTCAGTAATTTAGTAATCAAATTCGTCCCTATAAATCCTGATCCTCCGGTAATTAAAAATTTGGCCATTTTTATATTTTTATATTCTGTCTTTTATCGCAATAGCAGGGGTTCCTACACAAATTTTACCACCAGGCATACTTTTTAATACTGAACTTCGGGCGGCAATTATAGATCCTTTGCCTATGGTTACGCCCGGAGCAACATAAACATCGTTGGTAAGCCAGCATTCGTCTTCGATGACTACCGGTTCTGAAAAAATATCAAAAGAAACTTTATCATATTCGTGTCCTCCTGTATTGATATAGACTTTATGTGCTAAGGCAACATGACTTCCTATTTTTATTTTGCCTAGACTGTACAAAACATTATCCTCGCCTATCCAACTATAATCTCCAATCTCAATATTCCACGGATACGTAACCTTAACAGTAGCTCTTAGTAATACCCCTTTTCCTATTTTTGCGCCAAACATCCGAAGAAGAAAACGGCGCCATCCGTAAAAAAACTGAGGAGATAATGCAAACAATGTTCCTTGTACAATCCACCATAATTGTACTGTAATTTTAGATTTTCCGCGAAATGTTTTGGGTACTGAAAATTCTTTTAAATCCTGATAAATCATTTAAATAAGTGATTTTAAAACTTGGTTTAATCTTTGGGCAGTGCTTTTTACATCAAAATATTTTTGATAGAGTAAAAATGCATTTTTGCCCATTTCTGTTTTTTCGTTTTTGCTCAATGCTTCCCATTTTTTTAAGACTCCAAGAACACCGTTAAAGGTATCGGCACTCACAAATCCGCCACCGCCATCTTCGATCTCTCTGTAAATATTAACCTTATCCGTTATTAAAACTGCTTTTTCGCAAGCCAGTGCTTCGACAATTGCAATACCAAAATTCTCCTGATGGCTTGGTAGTAAATACGCCTGACAATTGTAGAAAGCGCCCCATTTTTCATCTCCCTGCAACATTCCCGAGAAATGAATTTTCGGATTATTGGCTGCCATTTTTATCATTTCCTGTGCGTAGGCAGACTCATTTGGTCCTGCAATTACTAATTCCGGAAGAGCGGGATTATTTATAGAAAGTTGGTTGTAAGCCTGAATTAACAAATCGACTCCTTTTTTTTCGTGAATTCTGCTCAGAAAAAGCCAATATTCCTTTTGTAATAATCCAGGGCATTTTTTATAAAAAGCAGTACTAAATTCTGGCTTTCTAACTGGTGGCGCCTGAATTCCGTAGCTCACATTAATAGCCTTTTTAGGGTTATATCCTTCAAAAGTTGTTGCTGCCAGCTGTAATTCTTCCTGACAGGTATAAAAAATGGCATCTGCCTGATTAATACATTTTTTTTCTATAAAAAACCAAACCAACTCGTTGCGTAATGCCTTCCATTTTCTGTCGGCCGCTGTCTGAAAATAAGGGTCTAGCATACCATGCGGCATAATAATCACTTTTGGAGCTTTTTTGTAAGACTTCTTTAAAGTATTAATCGCCTTGTAAACCATTAAATTATAATGCTGCCAAAGTCCATGAACCATTACAACATCGTAACCTAAAGCATTTTTTATGAGCCAATCGTACAACAAGGGCTGATATTGATAAGACGTTTTCCCTTTTCCTATTTTATGAATAATAAAATCATCTTTTGTGGTGTATTCTTCCTCTGCATCATCCAAACATACTACTTCGACCTCTGTGCCTAATTGCTTAATAAAAGGATTTACATTACGTATTCCCTGACACGGACCTCCACTTTTTGGGTTCATGGAGGTGATAACTCTGAGTACTTTCATTTCTGGTTTATGGTTGTTTGGTTTATATCAATACTATAAATTTTACACACCTTAATTATCTTTAATAAAGCATTTTATAAACATTTATATATTGTATTACTTTAATATATTCTGATATTGTTTTTCTAATTCATTCAAAAACAAATCAGTATCAAATTTCTTAATCGATTCTAATCCTGTGGCAATACATTCCTGTCTTTCGGCATCCGAAAGATTTACTATTCTGGTAATTTGACTGGAGGCTTTTGCACTCCATTCTTCAGCTAAAACCCACTCAAAAGGGCGTCTCTCGACTAGAAAAAAATCAGCAAAACCCAGAATCTCTGTCATTGGCGCTCTGTTGGTGGTAATTACCGGACAGCCGCATGCCATTGCTTCTGCTATTGGCCAGCCAAAGCCTTCGTCTAGAGACGGAAACAACAAGCAAGTTGCTCCGGAATATGCCGCATTAATATATTGATCCTCGAGCCCTGTTACGAAATGAATGTCTTTTTTGTACAAAGATTTTTCATATGCTACTTTTAGCTTGTCCACAGGTTTTGCGCCTACCAATAAAAGTGGTAAAACGACATCTGTAGTGGCTCTCCAGGCATCGTAAATTTCAATTACGCCTATCCTGTTTTTATAAAACTGATTGCCGCCAACGTGCAGAACATAGCCTGCAGATAAATCAATATTCAAAAAATTATCCAGAGAATTACGGGATGAATGAGCGTTTAAGACTTTAAACTCTCTGTTTAAACCATTATAACAAACTACTGATGATGTAATATTGCCTTCGTGGAGTTCATGCAGATCTTCCTGAGTTTTTTTTGATATGGATATAAAGTGTTTTCCTTTAGAAAATCCTTTCCTGATAAAATCCTGATAGATTTTTCCGGTTCCACTAGTAGGATTTTCCGGAACATTTCCTAAAGCTGAATTCAGTGCCAAAAAATCATGGCAATGAATAATATGCGGCTTTGTTTTTACTAATGGTACCCATGGACCTAAAGCCTGATCTGCAAAGACAAAAATTGTGTCCTTAGAACATTTCTTTAATCTCGATTTTACCTTTAAAGGAAAAACAAGATACTGATCGATATAACCCAACCATTTTTTAATGGGAGAAAATGGTAATTTATAAAAGAAAGGCTCCGGTTTCCAGGTTAGCACTTCGTAGCCTTTTTGCTGCATACCATCTGCTAGCATTTTTGCATATCTGGGCATACTTTGTGATCCGACAAAAGCAGGATGGGTAAATAACACTATTTTCATGATGATATTGTCTATAGCTTTATTTAGTTGTAAATAGCTATTTTTATATGGGTTAAAACCAATTTCTTAAAGCAAAGATTTAATGAGTTATTATGGAGTACTTTTAATGCTTTGATTATTTACTACGGCTTTTCATTTTATTCTGAGCATACAAGTTTTACTTAAACAAATAGAGATTTCTTCGCATGGTAACTTTGTATATTTTATCTGAGTGAAACGCTTTTTCCGTTCAGCAACAGCTATGTCTTTATGTGTTTAAACCAATTGCATTGCGCAAATATTTGATCACTTAAAACGGTCTCTGATATAATTCTCCTTTTCTTTTTTTTGGTATTTGTATCAGTTTAATCAAGAAAACCAATATCCAAAAAGTAAAACATTGCTGCCAAAATCCTCGTAATATATATGCCAGCGGAACAATGCAACTAATAGAATTCCGGAAAATGCCCAGGAAACCAAATATATTTATTAGCCCGAGTGTAGAGAATAATATTGCACCATTTTTGAATAACACGAGGCTATCCATCAAGGTAAAGGAGGCAAATAATAACACAAACACAATTGGGAAACACCAATAACCAAATGTTGCTAAGCCATCTCCTACCAGACTTGTAACGCGGAATCCGCCTAACGCAGAAGGCGTATGTGTACCGGTAAAATAAAGTTTATCGCCCGGAGAATATTGCAGTTCTTCTTTATCAACAACAATTCCCAACGCGGATAAAAATGGAAGCGGATAAATAGCCAATGTCTTTTCGAAAAAACTCTTTTGCATTTTCTTATTGTTATATCCAATCTTATTCGCATAATATAAGGTCTGATCGACAACCCTTGCATTCCCATATCTGTTAATCATGAAATTATTCAAATAGGTTTCGTCCCAGCCCCTGCTATAGCTAAAAACATTGTCCTGTACTTCTATCGAGGTATTTCTAAGCTTATTCATCAGCTTGTCATTTTGCATGGTCTCAATTGTGTTGTCCAGAAGTTCGCTCCGACTAACGTCATTACGAATTTTTCTATTGGCAAGCATCGCTAAGGAAACATCAGATAAAAATCCTAATCCAAAAAATATAAAAAAGACGATTGTTCCAATTTTCCAGGGCGAAAGAAGGCTAAAAATAGAAATATTATCCTTTAAGAGGTAAAGTATAAACAATAACAGCATCGTAAAGATGGGATAAATCATCTGCTGACGGCTGTTTGCGGCAAAACTCAGTACAAACGTTAACGAAGCATAAATCACCACAAGATTACTGCGGAGTTTATTGTATGGAAGTCCCGATAATGTGGGGAAAAACATAATTATAGGAGCATATTGCAGGTATACTAATCCTTCGAGAAACTTGTTTCCCGCGTCTCCATATTGTACTTCGTTGACCACAGCAAGACTTTTTATCCTTGCCAATAAGCCTATTAATCCCAAAATCCATAATGTAGAAGGTTCTGTTTCGAAAAAATTAAGTTTGTATAAAGTACGCTGTATGATATTATTAGTCCTTCTCTTTTTATACACTACTGCATAAAACGCTAATGAAGCAACCATAAAAATCAATGTCTGATAAAAGAAAGTTTCATAAGGATTCTGAAAACCATATGTTATGGGTTTTGACTCTATCAATGTTGCCGGCAAAGGAATAAAGCTTGCCAGAAAAATAGACGAAAATGCCAAAAAAGAAAATGGATGTTCGAGTATGATTCTCTTTTTAAAGAAAAAATTACGAAAGATAAGCCAGACTATTACTGTCATAACGCAACCCGAAAAATTATGCCATGACGGAAAGAAAAATATTTCGCCAATTACAGAAAGTAATACTATAACATCAATATATTTACTCACTGATTTCAAAGCAGTTCCTTTCCTTCGTGTTTCTGTGTTATCACTCATTATTTACTACAATTTTCAACATTGTTTTTATTGATTCTTCGTTAGAATATCCAGAAGTTTTACACCTCAGTATTCCACCTTCGACTATGCGTTTGCGTTCTTCTTCATTACTCAGATAATAGCGGCATTTTTCTAACAGTTCCTCATCATTAGAGAAAAAAACGGCTTCTTTATTTTCGCTAAACAACTCCAGATGTTCCGTTGTTCTCTCTGCCAGCATAAAACCGCCACAGGCAGGAATTTCCATTGTTCGGGAAGTTTGGGTATCAGAATTCATTTTTCTTAAAAAGCACAGGGATATTTTAAATGCCTGCAATGCCTTAGAATAATCTTCTGAATAAATCCCGGGTGCTATTTCGAGATTTTCAGTTTTATAGTCATTCCATTTTTTATCACCAAAAACCTTAACTTTTATTCCATTCTTTGCTAAATACAAAATACTATCGCAACGCTCCTTTTCCCAGGCGCCAATAAATCCAACATCGCCGCCTAATCGCTGAATTTCATTTTCGCTAAGATTTCGCGGATAATGAAAAGTTTGTTCGTAATGCTTGTTCGTAAATGCTGTTTTTCTGGCACCAAGACGCTGCATGTCCTGAAGAATATAGGATTTGGTTGTAAAGTGTATGTCATAAAGCGGAATACAATTGAGATAATTTTGACTCTGATTGTGTCGCAATGCCATATTATCCGGCGAATAACTAACAATCTTTGCATTGGGCGATAACTTCCTGATATACCTCAATGTTTTGCTGTTTATCGTAACTCCTTTGTCTATCCATACAATGTCATAAGGAGATTTGACAGCCTTACTTATAAACTCTTTTATTTTTTTGTTGGCAGATGAGTTATCCGGTAATCTGATCGGCAGGCCATATTGAAACAACCGATAAGCAATTCGAAACCAGATCGAAATGGGTTTTATACGTGTATTGACCACATCAATTTCGTCTGAAATCTTTTCTAATGCCCAATGACGGTGCAAGCATGTATTCGACAAGCCTGACATGGTTCCTATAGATAATATCTTCACTTTAATTTATGTTTTACAACTACTTACCTATTGATAAAAGAGGAATCAGTTTTTTAATTGCTTCGTGCTTTGTTTTCTTCTATTAAAAATTTTATATCGCGAACAAATTCATCAGTCAAAGCCTTACTTTCTTCTAATGCATCAGGATAAATTACTGCCTGAGAGATATCTTTAGCCAAATCTCCTGAGAACAAAACCGGCGGATATTTATAAAAATCGTACTTCTCTGATCTTGGGGCAAAAAGTACACATTTCTTTTTCATTAAAATGCTCCAATAAACGGCATGGTAACTATTGGTTAAAACAACTTCAGAACTCCCAATAAATTCAATCATTTCCTTTAATGAGGCACTGTTGGTAATTTTATCAAACTGATGTATTTCCTGAGGAAGATGGTGCGGAACATCTTTATGTGCCACTACTCCAATATTTCTTTTGATGGGATAATCTTCGTTTAATTCCGGTAAGGCACAAGTTGCACAAGGCACATAACGGAAATCCTGGTATTCGAAATCACGAACCGCCACCAAATCAAAAGCTTTAAAGTCAACTTTTTTATTGAGGTTCTGTTTTGAATTTGAGTTGAATCCTGCGGACCATACCACTGCTTTTCCTGCAATTTTTGCTGCTTTATTGATGTTGTAATTCCACTCAGCCATAGCGTTTAGCAATCCGCCGCCACCTACAAGTATAACATCATTTTCTTTGATCAATGCAAAATCAACTTTATTGACATCGTGAACGATACATTTGTAATGGTTAAATTCCTGAAGAAAATACTGATAATAACCACAAACCTTATCTCCTGTATTATTGGTAATATAGCGGTGTATAAAATGAATAGTAGGCGTTGCTGTGGCGTAATTGTCGTTTAATGTTTTTGTCGTATATTTTTTTCCGGTTCTCCAAATCTGTAACCTGGTAAATAAATCGTACTTATTTACTAAAAGCCTGTATCTCTTTTTGATTGACATTTTTAAGGGTATTTTAATTCGCTTCTTTTCCTGTAATTAGTTCGCAGTAAAAGTTGCTTTACTTTTTTTTAGAATAAATTTTGCCTGATCCCATAATCCTGCGTACATTTCTTTGAAGCTGATATTAAGGAACTTATTATTGTTCCTGAGTGTATACACAAAAAGAGCAAATTCTGTGAGTACAAGCGCCAAAGGAATCAAATTCATATTGGGTTCTATTTTAAGAAACACATAACACAATACTACTCCGGCAATCTGCGAGAGCAGAAATACGATCGTAAAGCGAACGTGTGTGTTGGTAGAAAGCGGAATCACACTTGACAATCCTGAAAGGCACGAAATCAGGAGTACAAACAACATCCCGATAAAGAAAACCTCATTGAATACTATCGCATGTTTTGTCCACTCGAGATAAATAGTTTTTCCTGTAAACAGCAGTATAACAATACAGAACAAAGTGGCTACAAATGTAATTACCAGTGATTTGTTGTAGATATTCAATATCGTTTTATAGTCTTTTCTGCCGTAAGCTGCACATATTTCAGGATTGATCGATGTCGATAACATATTCATCATCTGACGAAGAAAATTAACCAGCGTTCTTGTTGTAGTAAAAACAACTAAAAAAGCACCACCTAAAAGTATATTAACTACAAATACCATCCCCTGACTGGAAACGGCCTGCCCCAACGGAAAAAACATAAAGGCAAGAGACGGTTTCATAATCGATTTGAAAACTGCTCCGTCAAAATTGCGCAGGTAAAGCCCTGATGCAAATGTTTTACTGGAACTCAAATGCTTGAACAAAATTCCTGCTAAAGAAGGAATCACGTATATGGTAAGCATTAAAATGATATCCATTTTAAAAAAGATCCCGCAAAAAAGTATCACCAACTCGGCCATACGTATCAGGTTATCTGCGACTATGACAACATGGGTTCGCGATGTAGCCCTGAAGATACCGTGATACACTCTGCCGTACATCATGGCAAAAACTTCGCACAAAAGTAAAACAAAGGCAACAGAGGTTTCTTTTTCAGTAAAATGTTCTACACCAAGCATTCCTTTGAAGCCCCAAAGCGCATAGATCAAACCAGATATTAAAATAAACACACCAAATACAGCTAAAACAAATAAGAAAGCATTGGTTTGTAATTTTAAGCAAGTATCGTAATCCTTTTGGTTGTATTTGATTACGAATTCATTGTTGCTTGCCCGGTTGAGCCCCATATCAGTCATCGCAAAAAACGAAGAAAGCGCCGTAATTAAGATCCAATCAGCATATTTATCGATTCCCCAGTACATAATAAATAAAGGAACCATGGCGATCTGGTTCATAAAACTAACCCCCATCCCGAATATACTTGCCGCGAAATTTTTTACTATTGACTCATAGACTGACATAATTGTACATAATTTTAAGATTTTAATAGATGAGAGCTGCTGAAATAAAATGTTCCTATACAGTCAGAAAAGAACAAGCAGACCCAAAGAATACGGTGTACTTACATCTTACTATAAGTACATCAGCTGCAAGCATTAACACGGTTTTAATTATACCCCAAAACAATTAAAAGAAAATTAGATACTACTATTAAGAAGATTGATCTTTTGTGTCAATGATAAGAGATTCCGCAGTCAATGGGTCTTTCATTGTTCTGTCTAATGCTGTAATCAGCTATGGTTATTGTGGTTTTTTGTAATATTGAAACGGGATTTTAAAACTTAATACGGGAGTATTTTTTAGTACATTGATCAATTAACTAAATTAAATGTTTCATCAAAATACACCCGTAAATCATCTCTATATCCCCTTTTTGTTTCGAGACAGTCCAATACTCCGACGTTTTTTATATTCCCAAACTTATTGACGAATTTAGGACAGTGATTGCAAATTAATAACTGAATTCCGTGCGTGTATAACCTTAACAAATCGATCAGGTCATCTTCAGAATAAAACACAAAAACAATCAGCGAAAGCTCTGTGTTTATTTCATTTCCATAAATAATCGCCTTTTTATTGCCCGTGAGAAATTTGATGTCTTTGAATTCATATTTTAAAAATCTCGAAAAATAATGAAAGTCATCAAAAACCAATACTTTACTTTGATCCATATTTTTTAATTTTAAAAATTAATGTTTCATTAAAAATATTTGAAACTATTATTACTACTTCAACTGCTTTTCTAAGATGAAAAAATAAAAATTCAGAATTATTTACTTCCTGACATTTTTGAAATCAGACTAAAAAGAAACTTTTTTTACGTTGTCTACATTGGCCAAAAACCAGTTGTATGTTTCCTCAATTCCTTCTTCTAAGGCGATCTGATTTTTCCATCCTAATTGGTTCATTTTAGAACTATCCATTAGTTTTCTTGGTGTTCCGTCCGGTTTTGTGGTATCCCATATAATTTGCCCTCTGTGTCCCACAATTTGCTGTATTGTCCAGGCCAGTTTTTCAATACTCAAATCCTCACCCGTTCCTACATTGTACAAATAATAAGGAAGTTGATTTTCTAAAGCAAACACAACCGCCTGTGCCATATCATCTACAAAAAGAAACTCCCTCATTGGCGTTCCTGTTCCCCAAAGGGTTACAGCCGAATGATCGTTTTCTTTAGCCTCATGAAATTTGCGTATCATAGCAGGTAAAACGTGAGAACTCGTAAGGTCAAAATTATCATGGATTCCGTAGAGATTCGTTGGCATCAAACTCACGTAATCTTTTCCAAATTGTTTTCGGATAGCTTCACAAGATTTAATCCCTGAAATCTTGGCTAAAGCATACCATTCATTAGTTGGTTCAAGGGAATCTGTCAGTAGATATTCTTCTACCAAAGGCTGCGGTGCCATTTTAGGATAGATACAAGAACTTCCTAAAAAAACAAACTTCTCTATTCCTGCATGTAAGGCAGTATCAATAAGGTTGTTCTGGATCTGCATATTCTCCATAATAAATTGATATGGGTAATCTTTGTTTGCCAGAATCCCTCCTACTTTTGCTGCCGCATCGATAATGGCATCCGGTTTTTCTTTGGCTATAAATGTTCTGACAGCTTCCTGATTGCGCAAGTCTAATTCCTGACTTGACTGACCAATCAGATTCGAATATCCTTTCTTTTCTAATGCTCTCCAAACTGCTGAACCTACCATACCACGATGTCCGGCAATATATATTTTTGCTGTTTTATCTAAACCCATTTTTATTCGTAATAGTTCATTGTTTGATATCCCGCTTCTTCCAGATGATGGTCTTTTTTCATCAGTTTCACATCTGATTCCATCATGTCAGTTACTAAATCCTGTAAATCATATTCCGGAATCCAGCCTAATTTAGTATTCGCTTTGGTTGCATCACCAATTAGCAATTCGACTTCTGTTGGACGGAAATAACGCGGATTTACAGCTAAAACTTCTTTACCTATTTCGATTTGATAATCCGGATTACGGCAAACTGCGACATAAGCCTTTTCGTCTACACCAGTACCTGTAAACGCTAATTCTACCCCAACGTGCGCAAAACTCATTCTGACAAATTCACGAACCGGAGTTGTAGTACCTGTTGCAATAACCCAATCTTCTGCCTCATCAGCCTGAAGAATCATCCACATCATACGCACATAATCCTTGGCGTGTCCCCAGTCTCTTTGAGCATCAAGATTACCCAGATAAAACTTGTCCTGTAATCCTAATGCAATTCTGGAAACCGCACGTGTAATTTTTCTGGTTACAAACGTTTCTCCACGAATAGGAGATTCATGATTGAATAAGATCCCATTGCAGGCATACATTCCGTAAGCTTCTCTGTAGTTTACCGTGATCCAGTATGCATACATTTTTGCAACTGCATACGGGGAACGAGGATAAAAAGGCGTTGTTTCTGACTGAGGAACTTCTTGTACTTTTCCGTATAACTCAGATGTCGAAGCCTGATAAATACGGGTTTTCTTTTCTAATCCCAACAAACGAACTGCGTCTAAAACACGAAGTGTTCCTAAACCATCAGCGTTTCCTGTATATTCCGGAATCTCAAAAGAAACCTGAACATGGCTCATTGCTGCCAGATTATAAATCTCATCGGGCTGAATTTGCTGAATCAAACGAATTAGATTCGTACTATCCGTCATATCGCCATAATGCAGTATAAAACTTTGATTGTTTACGTGCGGATCCTGATATAAATGGTCTATACGATCAGTATTAAATAAAGAACTTCTGCGTTTTACACCATGAACGATGTACCCTTTCTTTAATAAAAACTCACTTAAATAAGCGCCATCCTGACCAGTTACCCCTGTTATTAGTGCTACTTTAGCCATAATTATTTATCTATTATTTTATTTTTATTTTTACTTTTCATCTTCAGTACAGATGAATTTTACCTTTTACTTAATCTAGTCTCATCATCAATTGGGACTAATCTCCTAGATGAGACAAGAACCTGATAATTCCAGTTGCTGATATACCTCTTTAACCCCTTGCGAATGCTTTTTTTGCAAAACCAAAAGTGCGTCAGGAGTATGCACCAGAAGGCAATCTTCTAAACCTACAAAAGCCGTGTGCACATCAGAACCAATCACAATATTTCCGTTCACATCTGCTGAATGTCCGTTTTGCATCAAATAATCATAAACAGCCTCAAAAGATCCCAAATCAGACCATTCGAAATGCGTAGCGACTACTTTTATATTTTTACTTCGTTCCATTACAGCATAGTCAACACTGATAGAAGGAATTTTAAGAGATAATTCATAATTCAGCAAGCCGTCGACATTATCCTGCCAAACCAGTTGGGCACTTTTATAAAGTTCCGGCTCCTGTACTTTTAGTTCTTCTAAAAAGAAACCTGCTTTGAAACAGAATAAACCGCTGTTCCATAAAAATCTTCCGCTTTCTGTAAAAGATATTGCCTTTTCTAAGTTTGGTTTTTCATGAAATGCCAATACTGTATCGCCATCAAATTCAATATACCCATAGCCCGTTTCCGGTCTTAAAGGCTGAATTCCAAAAGTCACCAAAAAGTTATTTTTTGCCAATGCTATTGCCTGATCCAATCCGGCTTTATATTGTTTATCTCCTTCTATGATATGATCAGATGGTGTTACGATCAAAATATCGTCCGGATGTGCATTAAACGCTGCAAAAGCGATTGCTGCTGCTGTATTTCTTGGCGTAGCTTCGATAATATGTGTAAAAGGAATAGCCAGTTTTTTCATGACATTCTCTGTCAAATGACTATTATCTCTGTTGCCAACTACCACAACATCATCTGCTACCGCTGCATTTCGTTCTAAAGTCAATTCAAATAAAGATTTACCTTCAAATAAATCCAAATACTGTTTTGGCTGGTTTTTACGCGACAAAGGCCATAACCTGCTTCCTACTCCTCCCGTTAGAACAACATGTATAATTCTATTCGCTGAACTCATATTTTCTCATTTAATAATTCAATCTGAAAAACCTCTCTGCGCAAATTAGAACTTGAAAAACGATGGTCTCTCGTATTAAAATAAAGCACGATTCCTTTCTCTTCGCAATAGTTTCTGCCTGTAAAATCCCTTTCCTTATATTCATCACCCACAATACGCACATCGATCTGAAAGGCTTTTAATATATCTTCTAAATCCTGTTCTGTGGTATAAGGCACAATTTCATCAACAAACTTACAGGCCTTCAATTGAATGTAACGTTCTACGACTGTCTGTGTGGGTTTGTTTTTTGTAGGTCTGTCAATAGTTGGATCAGTTTGTAATCCAACAATCAAATAATCACAATGTAATTTCGCTTCTTCAAGCATTTTCACATGACCTGCATGCAATAAATCAAAAGCACTAAAGGTTATTCCTGTTTTCATAATAACTAAATATTGGTTTTTGCTGATATAAATGAGTGCAATAAATAAGTCGGGATATAAAAGATTTTTGAACAAAAATTTCAAAATTGAACAAGGGTTCCCCGTGAATAGTTACATTTTACTATCCCTCAAAAAAAAATAACGCTTATTATTTTTATGACTTATTATGTTTGGAAAAAAGCTGGAAAGCGACTACAAAAAAACGACTCCCAACAGGGCAAAAATAAGGCAGACTTAGAAAAATCGAAACTCAATTTGGTGGTTTAAAAGTCTTAATAAGGAATAATTACAATTGAAAAGAACGCGAAAAGCAAGAAAACAGAATTAATTTCACGTACCCATATATTAAACGCAATCAGAACAAAAAAGAAGCTGTTTTTCAGAATTTATTGAGTAAAACAGAATCTTTATTCAGCTAACAATAAGTCATTTATCAGATATAATACACCTTTATATAGTAATGTGTATTTTAAGAAAAGTCAAGTATCAATACATATCAATTTAACACACAAAGAAGAACAGATAAAATACTATGAAAACTAAAATTACCAAAATTTGCTGTATCGGTGCTGGTTATGTTGGCGGGCCAACGATGGCAGTAATTGCTAAAAAATGTCCACACATACAAGTAACGGTTGTTGACTTAAATACAGAACGCATCGCGGCATGGAATGATAAAGATGTAGCAAACATTCCGATTTACGAACCAGGACTTAGTGCAATCGTAGAAGAAGCCAGAGGAAGAAACTTATTTTTTTCTACCGATGTTGAAAAAGCAATAGAAGAAGCCCAGATTATTTTTATCTCTGTAAATACACCAACGAAAACTTACGGAAAAGGAAAAGGAAAAGCAGCTGACTTAAAATATATTGAACTTTGCGCCAGACAAATTGCAAAAATTTCGAAAGATGATAAAATTGTAGTAGAGAAATCAACTTTGCCGGTACGAACAGCGGAGGCAATCAAGAGTATTCTGGACAACACCGGAAACGGCGTACAATTTCAGATTTTATCTAATCCTGAATTTCTGGCAGAAGGAACTGCTGTAACTGATTTATTGAATCCGGACAGAATCCTGATTGGCGGCGAAACTACTCCGGAAGGACAAGAAGCGATACAGGCATTGGTTGATATTTATAGCAATTGGGTTCCTGAAGAAAAAATACTGACTACAAATGTATGGTCATCAGAATTGTCTAAGTTAACTGCTAATGCTTTCCTGGCACAGCGAATTTCTTCGATAAACGCTTTGTCTGAACTTTGCGAAAAAACCGGTGCTGATGTAAATGAAGTGGCAAAAGCAATTGGAATGGATAGTAGAATTGGACCTAAATTTCTAAAAGCATCTGTGGGATTTGGAGGTTCTTGTTTTCAAAAAGACATTTTAAATTTAGTTTATATCGCAAAATCATACGGACTGGATGAAGTGGCTGATTATTGGGAACAGGTTATTATTATGAATGATTATCAGAAAAAAAGATTTTCGACCAAAATAACGCAGACCTTATATAATACGGTTGCTGATAAAAAAATAACGTTTTTTGGCTGGGCTTTCAAAAAAGATACCAATGATACCAGAGAATCGGCTGCTATTTATGTCGCAGATGACCTAATTGCAGAACAAGCTAAAATTGCCGTTTATGATCCTAAGGTAAGCAGGGAAAAAATACTGGCAGATCTAGATTACTTAAAAACCAGATCGCAGGAAGAAAATACAGCAAGTTTAGTTTCTTACGAGAATCCATATGAGGCTTGTCAGGAATCGCATGCTATTGCAGTTTTGACAGAATGGGATGAATTTACGACGTATGACTGGCAAAAAATATTTGACTCGATGCTAAAACCTGCTTTTGTATTTGATGGCAGAAATATTTTGAACAAAACGGATCTGGAATCTATTGGGTTCATTTATCAGGCAATTGGTTCCTAGTATTTTATAGCAAAAAAAAGTTGGGTGTAATTTGTAAAAACACAGAACATAGCTGTTGATGACTAAAAAAAGGCGTTTCATTTAGTTATAATACACAAAGTTACTATATGAAGAAATGTATTTCTTTCAAGGTTCTTTTTTACGCATAAAATCTATGTTTCTATGTGTTTTATTATTATTTAAATTACATCCAAGGAGTTGGGAAAAGACTAAAAATCATCTTGTAAAATTCATAAACAATATATAATAATGAACTGGTACGTTGTATATACAAAACCAAAATGGGAGAAAAGAGTGGCTGACCAATTGATGCAATTGGGCGTAAACTGCTATTGTCCTGTTATAAAAACAATAAAGCAATATTCAGACAGAAAGAAAAAGGTCGAAGTGCCTCTTTTTACTAACTATATATTTGTTCAACTGGATGAAAAAGACAGAAATTTAGTTTTTTTGTCCCGTGGTGCTGTCCGTTATTTATATTGGTTAGGAAAACATGCCATTGTAAAAGACAAAGAAATCGACACCATAAAAGAATGGCTTGCTAAAGATGCAGATATTAGTATTACCCAATATAATGTAGGCGAAACCATTAAAGTAAATTCAGGTCCTTTCTTAAATCATGATGCAGTGATCAAGGAAGTAACCAATTCTCACTATGTCCTTATTTTAGAATCTCTGGGTTGTGTATTGAAAATGAAGCACAAACCTGAAGAAAATTAAACGAGGAACTAATAAACAATAAATAAAATGGATTTTAATTTATCTAAAGAAACAGACAAGGAAACAGTATTCATAAAGATTGCTTCGTTTTTGAAAGATCAAAATTTTGAAATAGTACAACAGGATGCGACAAGACCCTGGGGAGGCTTTTTTGTAATTGATGAAAAACAAGCACAAGCATTTGCCTCACAATTTTTTCCACATTTGCAAATGTCAGAAATTCAGATTACCAATAAATTGAGTCCAAAGATTTTGATTGTCGCACCAAATAAACGATTGTCCTGGCAATATCACTTTAGAAGGGCCGAAATCTGGACGATCCTCTCTGGTCCTGTTGGTGTAAAAACCAGTGAGACTGATGAAGAACAAGAACTTCAGATACTTGATGATGGTCAATTTATACAGATGAACAAAGGAGAACGCCACCGCCTGACAGGATTGGATTCCTGGGGAATTGTCGCTGAAATCTGGCAACACACTGATCCGGATAACCCATCTGATGAAGATGACATTGTACGGTTACAGGATGATTTTGGAAGATAGTAAACACTACTTTCATAAAAACAAAAAGCCATAAATCTTTATAAAATAAGATTTATGGCTTTTATCAGTAATACGGTTTAAGTGATTTTATTTCAAATTGAATCTCTACAATAGTATCACTTCACTTTCTTTTTAATATAAACCTGAGGCGAGATTCCTGTAACTTCTTTAAAAGTGGTATAAAACGGACTATAGGACGAGAATCCTACTTTACTTGCCAAAGATTCTATAGTATTTGACTTTAAATAATCTTTTTCTATTAGTTGTAATGCATCATGTATTCGCACTATTTTCTTGAATTCTGTAAAACTTACCTTCGACACGTACTTAAAAACAAATGTTAGATGGCTTTTTGGTATTTTAAGTTTATTGGCAATATCATTGATAGATGCATTTGGGTTTCTAAAAATTTCATATTTAAAAACCAGTTTCTCAATATCGTGAATATAGCTGCTTGTATATTCTGCAATTTTTTTACTCAGGGCCCTGTCCTGAACATTACTTATTTCATCTGAAGAATCCAGTATCCATAAATCTTTTAGAATAAAAGTAGATTTATTATGTTGCTTTATTTTATCGTGCATCACGTTGTAGCCATACAATATTTCAGGCGTAAACAAGATTTTAAAATACAGGATGTTGAGTAATAATGCAGGAAAAAATTTATAGCTGTTTAATTCACTATTATTTGGAGATTTCAAATTCATCGTAATAACCACAATGAGATGAAAAACAATTAAACAGTATAAATAAAAAATAAAAAACGACCACTGTTTTAATATCCTATTCTGTTTGATATTGATAAGATCCGGTTCTCTATTCCATATTTTGTTTTTCAGGAAACTATACGAAATCGTATTATAATAAATAATGTAAGCTTCAAACATAATAGAAAAAAACAACTTAATCCAAAACGGCGGAATCATTACAATAAGAAACCGCTTTGCAGCTAAATTCAATAGTACTAAAAATATGGGAAGAATAAAATGCGTCAGCTCCTTATAGTTGAATTTTTTACTGTCCTTATCTATATTGACAAAATACAAATACATTGCCGGAATAATAACAATTAGAAAAGGATAATATGGGTAATGTCCTTTTTGAGATAAGCGCAAAATATCAAAACCATCCAGACCTATGAATAAAAAATTTAAGGCTAAAAGCTTAAAAGAAAGCAATAAATAAATATTTAATAATTTATTGTATTTAAACTGCATTATTATAATTATAAAACAGATTAAACCAAGTAATCCTGAAAATAGATAAAAAAGGTTAATCAGCATTTTTTAGTATCGTTTTTTTGAATGAAATTTGATTTTTTTTTAAATGTAACAAAATTTATTACCGTTAAAATGTAATAATTTTTATGAGCCGAAAATTTGATTTTTTTTTTTATAAATACAAAATAAAAAATTACATTTTTAACAATATATCTATAATTCTGGTAATCAAATATTAGTTTGTTTTTTTGTAATAAACGTACTATTTATTCATTCGGATTTTATGAAATATATTTTCTTATTAGCAAAAAGTACACCGATTATTCTGTTTTTTTTTACATAGATCTCCTTATAATTGATTTTGTAATAAAAACCTTTTTTTTATGTATTTGGTCCTTACTAAGTGTTAAAATGTCCTTTTTAAGGAATTAAAGTTACAGTTGCAACGAAAAAAAAAAAACGAAATATCTACTTTTGGAACTAATGTAGCTAAAGTAAGTTAATTACAAGTTTTATAAGATGAATCATGCTGTGTACAAGAATATAAAAAAAATAAGAGAATTAAAAAACCTAACCCGCGACCATGTTGCCGATGAGCTTAAAATGAGCACTAGTGGTTATGGAAAAATTGAACGTGGAGAAGTCGATTTGACTGTATCCAAATTAGAAAAAATTGCAGAAGTACTTGATGTGTCAATTGAGTTTATATTTAGATTTGATGTTTCACTTTTCTTTGAAAATAGAACGAATAGAAAAAAAGACCTTTTTTAAAGAACTATCTGCAAGTTATTTCCCCCAATCTAATACTTAATATATAGTATATAGAATATAAAAACACGCATACGCTCAAGAGCTATCATATCATGTAGAAAAAACAAGTATTTACAGAAAACTCAATTTTTATAATTTAGAAAAACAGAATTACCTGATAACAAAAGTTCTTTAAAAAGAAAAAAAACTCTTTTTATTCGCTTTCGTTTTGGCTAATTTTAGCTCTCAATAAGTTATGATAGTCTAAAGGCGTATTGCCTGTGTGTTTTTTAAAACTCCTGTAGAAAGGATCATAAGAAGCAAATCCTACTTCCTTGCTTAAATAATTAAGCGTGTTCGTTTGTAAATAATTATTTTTTATCAGAATAGTCGCATAATGTATTTTTATCATTTTTTTGAACTCTACAAAGGAGACGCTCGAATGGTATTTGAATATATAATTTAGATGGCTTTTTGGGATTTTTAATTCACTTGATAAATTTTCAATTTTTATATCTGATCGAAAAAAAAAGTTATCGTTATGAATAAGCAGCTCAATTTGAGCAATATAAGTTGACAGACTTGGATCTATTTTTCTTTTCAAAAGCTGGTCCTGAATGCCGGTTGGGTTAGTTTTATCTGAAAGAATCCAAATGGTGCGGAATTTTAAAGGATTATTCTCCACTTCATTGATTTTACTTTTCAGGTGTGTATAACCGTAGAATATCTCAGGACAGCATACTATTTTACAACACATTATCAATAACATTATACAGCTTACAGGCTGGTATATTGAATCTGTTTCTTTTAGATCCTTGAACCAATACAGTATTAGTGGGGCAAAAGTTATAATCATGATTTCCAGATAAATAAATCTTGTCCATTTAGACAACAATGTATTTTTCAACGAATTAGAGTTTTCCTGTTTTTTATCCCATATACTTCTGTATAAAATGACAGAACAGAGATAAATATAAGTCAATATAAAGGCACTAAAGAAATAGTAAATAATATCACTAAGGCAAAAATGCGGGAACTTGTTTTGAAGGGTGTTTTTAAATACTAAAACCAGAAAATAAACTAATGGAAAAATACTATGCAATACAATTTTATTCGTCCCTACTTTACTTTTCTTGTTAGACAAGTTTTTAAAATAGAGATAAATTATAGGTAATATCAGAACCGAAACACTTGATTCAAAATAAAAATTAGTAAGGATTGCCTTTTTAAAAAAAAGAAGATTTAATCCCATTCCCAATTGAGTGAAAGAGATTAACATCATAAATAAAACAAAATAGATATTTATGGCTTGGTTGGATTTATAATTTTTAAGTATGATTGATGAAACCGTTGTTCCAAATATTCCAGCAATAAATAAAAGAAGAATCAGATGGATTTCCACAAAAAAGAGTAATTAGATGATGGTGTAAATTTAAAAAATATATATTTAAACATAAATCTACAGCTCGTTAATATTTTGATAATATAATGACTTTTCAATCTAATTAATTCCTTAAAAATGGACAAATAAAATACTGAAAATCAATTGTTTGTTTTTTACGATCATTATTTTTTTTTTCATAACTTTAAAACCTGATTTTTATCATTTCAATTAACAGTTTTTAATTTTAGAAAACATGCTAAAAATTTAAAAATTTTAATTTAAAACAAAGTACTTAATCTGAGTGTTTTTTGATACTATTTTTAATAAATAGATTTGCTCTAAATTGTTTTAAACAATAATTTAAGTATTAATTTTTTAATTCATTTAAGTAATTATGGTTGGTCTAAAAATTAAGGAAATTAGAGAACGCAATAACTTAAGCAGAGAGTATGTTGCCATTCAAATGGAGATGTCTTTAAGTCAATACAGCAAAATTGAAACAGAAAATGTAGATTTAAAATTATCTAAACTTGATAAATTAGTAAAAATTATTGGCGCAAAAAAAAGTGAACTTTTTACTTTGGATTATAAATAGAATCTCTTGTTTATCATTTAAATTATTACCTTCAAATTATCTCTAAAAAAACCTCAAAAAAATAAAGCAAATGTATCTGTATTTAAACTTTTACACGGGTAAGTTTAAGTAAAAGATCAAATCGTCTTTGCATTATTAGTGCTGATAAATTAAGCACTTGTAAAGTAAAAGGCAACAATTTATCCTTTATCTCAAAAAAAAACCTTCAATATCTAACGACTTTGGAGGTTTTTTATTTTTGGTTATCATTAAAAATGCATTAACACATCATTTTTTATACAATTCGATGAAACATTAGTTGAAATAGGTGTACGAAATTGTTCTTATTTCAATTTCAAAAAAGTTGTAAATTGTAGTAAAAATATTTCTTATATTCGCTCAAAGAAATGTCTGTTTATTAGACGTCAACTTAAAAAACGTTGATTTAATCTCATTTTATGGCTTGTATAGACGAGTTGTATTTCATTTTATAATTTCAATCTATGAATCCAAGTTTTAAGAAGGAAACCAAGTGGGGAAATTTTGGTGGTAATATTAATATCTATCAAAATCTGGTCGAATCAGATATTGAAAAACTAATTCAGGAGAAAGAAATACATTCGTTACAGTTCTATACTTTTGAAAATCCCTCAACAGAAACTTGGGAAACTTTAAATAAATTTTACAAGAAATACCCTCAAATCGGATTGACGTTATTATGGCATGCTATCATTGACCTTGAATTTCTAAGTAAAATTCCAAATGTTAGAAATTTTAGTGTAAAATCATATCTAACAAAAGACTTTAAGCCAATTGAAACCCTGGAGCTTACTAAACTTCATTTAGGCGAAACAAAATCAATTGCAATTAATATCGATTTCATCAAAAATTTTAAGGATTTAGAAATTCTTAATATAGATGGGATGAAAAAGGGAATTGAAAACATTCAGTATTTGACAAAAATTACTTCACTGAATTTAAGGGGGATTAAACTTAAAAATTTAAATTGGATTAGCAGTTTAAAAGAATTGAAACTCTTGAAGCTAATGTTTGGCAGTTATCAATCATTAGAATCTTTAGCAGAATTAAGGAATTTAGAGTATCTAGGTGTTAGCAGAGTGCGACAAATAGACAATTATGATTTTCTGGAAGGACTTAGTAGTTTAAAATTTTTACACTTTGAAGGTTTATCAACTATGCATTCTTTACCAAGTCTTGCAGGAGTGAAAAATTTAAAAAAATTACAAATTGATAATTTATCAAAGCTGGAAAATATAAAGGAAATTGAAAATCTTGAAAATCTCGAGGAACTGTTATTTATATTTCCTGAAAATTTTAAAGCATTGGATCGAAATTTATTATTAGACCAACTATTTGATATCGCATTAAAATTACCCAACTTAAAAATGACGAATCTTTTGTTTTGGAAAGAACATAAAAAATATAACGTTTTACTTGAAAAAGGCGTCAAAGCTTATGAACATTCAAAAAGTAACTATCAGCAAAATACTCAGGGCGGCTGGGTGTTATAAAAAAACAATCCAAAAGCATGTTTAATTAGATCGAATCTCTAATTATTTTTTTCGTATTTTTAGGTTAAACAACCAAACAAGTAAGATTTACTTGTCTGGTTAATCACTTAGGATAACAGATACTTTGGATTTCTGGACGCATGTAACACGCAGGAATGCATTAGAAATAAATCTAGACGGTTATCAGTATGCTTTTAGAACCAGAATGATTCATTCATTTTCAAGAATAATGATCAAAAAAAAACATCCTGCCTGGAATAAAGAAATTTGGGGCGAACCGATTAATTTTGCTGATATGGTGGCGACGAGCATCGGCTGACGCTGTCAATACTACTAATTTAGTGGCTTATTCCTGATTTGAAAAAACTATATTTCCCGAATCTACCATATTGGTCAATCGCAGCGAATTGCCTGAGAATACGGATTTAACTGAAAGCTTAAACTCGTATTATTAACCACCTTGATTGATCTATTCACTGGTAATCCAACACCAGATGAAAGCGGCATTGAAACCTGAACTGATTCCCATATGTACATAATCCTGTGCATTTACGCAATTGAAAGAACATAGTCGTAACCAAAGAGAAAGTAGTTTTATCAATTTGTCTTTTCCGTAAGAATCCAAAATTAGACTACTTACCATTTTTATTTGAAAAACCGGGGTGGACATTAGGGTGGACATTTAAAACGTTATCCAAAAAAAACAATACCTATAAACAACTAAAAACCAATTACATAAAATCTTAATTAAATTGAAACAAAAATTAAGTTATAACAATTTCATATATCTGTACTCAGATCTATTATAGAAAACAGGTAGAAATCTATAATTTTCAATAAATAATTTTACTTTCGTAGTTCTTATTTAGCTCTTTCTTAGAAAATTTAGAATAAAACTATTTTTAAAAAATACTAATATTATTACCTTTAGCCCTACTTTAACTCTCCTTCAAATGCAAAAATCTTTGGGTCTGTTGCGCTTCTTTTTTGTTATTTGTCTTCATCTAGTTTTTACATTATCTGTTGAGGCCAATAATGCTGCCGAACCTTTAAATAAAATTATTCGATCTTATCGCAACTGTGATTTAGACTGTTTAGAATTAAAATTCACAGATTTTAAACATAAGTACCCTAACGAAAATCCGGAAGTCTTAGAAGTGCTTTACCTCGCCTTGAGCGCTGAGAAACAATCTTTGCAAATTGATCATAAAAATAATAAAAGCGAGATTTTATATCGAAAAGCTGTAACACTCGCAAAAAAATTAAAGCGTGAAGACTTAATCATTTGGACTGAAACTCACTTTGGTTTTTATTATTACAAATACAATAATCCTATTCAGGCATTGCCCTATTTCCTGGAGACTTTTCAAAAAATAGAAAATGAATCTAAAGGTGATTTGCTCGAAGCCGAAATTGTACTAAAAAAAAATGCCTATTATTTTGGCTCTATTGAAGATTATAAAGTAGAAGAAATATACCTTAAAGAGGCCTTAAAATTCTCTACTCCAAATTCTGAAAATTACACGGAGATACTCAATAATTTAGGAATGTCTTATCTAAAACAAAACCAAGCTGATAAGGCAGAGCAATACTTTATACAGACCCGCGATCTAGCATTACAGAATAAACAAGAAGTTCGTTATGCCAAAGCTTTAGGAGAATTGTCCAAAATTTATGTACTTCGAAATGATTTCTCAATGGCGCAAAGGCTTTTACTGGAAGATATTGCCCTCTCAAAACAAAACAATAGCGATCGAAATACCATGTATGCCCAAATTCAATTGGGTAAACTGTATGTATCACAAAAAGATCCTGACAATGCAGATAGTGTACTAAAAGAAGCAAGAAATTACGTGAGAACCAAAGCTCATCTTGCAAGTTTTGAATATGAAATAACAGAATTATTACTTGCGATTGCCCTACATAAAAAAGACTTAATAAGCGAACTACACTTTCGCAGATCCTTAGACTCTCTGAATAAAGTAGTTGCCTTAACTGATGGAGACCCTGCTATCGACAGATTGAATTTACAGGCACAAAAGGAGCGAATTAAATCACAATTAGAAATTGAGCAAACCAAATTGGAGAAAGCCTCACTATTACAATGGACCTGGATTACTATAAGTGTTTTATTACTCATCATATTGATTCTAATTTATGTCGTATACAATCGAAAGTTAAAACTTCAGGGAATTGCCTTTGAGAAAAATATTTTATCTGCTCAGTTGGCTAAAATTCAATCAGAGAAAAAACTCCATGAAACTCATGCCTCCTTAAGCTCTTATAAAATTTATTTGTCTGAAAAAAATGACCAGCTAACAAAGTTAGAACGAGAAATAAAGAAACTCAAAAATCTTTCAAAACCAGCTTCTTCACGGGTAAAAGAAAAAAACCTGCAAGAACTTTTGGAATCTCATTTAATGACTCAGGAAAATTGGCTGCGTTTTAAAGCTATTTTTATTGAAGAACAGCCTGATTATTACCACTACTTAATCGAGAAGTTCCCTAATCTGACAGAAGCCAATTTACGAATCATACTATTGCAAAAAATTGGGTTGAAAAATCTGGAAACAGCACAAATACTGGGTATTACTCTGGAGGCCGTAAAAAAAGCCAAACAGCGATTGAAAAAACGGTATGAATTAAACTATACTGATGTTTTTAACGAGCAATAAGAGGCTGTCCGAAAAGTAATTTCGGGCAGTTTTTTTTTGTTTTACACATTGATTTTTCTTATATTTAAGTACTAAAATCAATGATTATGCAGC
>NZ_JBNNFM010000041.1:0-40310 GCF_050267765.1 Flavobacterium sp. NPDC079362
ATTTGCATTTTCTGATATTTATTGACATACAGAAAATAAAAATAATAGTTTTTTACAAAAGTTCCTTACACTCTTGGTTTTGAACTTTGACAAAGTTGGCAAAGGAAAGCAAAAATCTAAAAACCAATTATATTTTTATTTGTATTTTCGTACATCTATAAACCAATTAACTATCATTCTATGTCATTTCTAGGATATCTAAAAACTATTAAAGAAAAAACAGGAAATGGTCCGGCTGAGTTTAGAACTTTGGCAGAACAAAAAGCATTTACACTAGACGAAAAACTAAAACCAGAAGCAAAAGCAGGAGATATTGTAAACTGGCTCAAAGAAGATTTTGATTTAGGTCAAGGCTATTCAATGGCAATTTATGCATTACTTAAAGGCATAAAAGACGAAAATAGTCAGTAACAAGTATAAAATAAGTAAACATTTTTTACTTTAAAATAAAAAAGAAATGAGAATAATCTCAGTAAGAGAAAACCCGGAATATAAAGATAAAACAATTCAATATTTTCAAAATAGCTGGCCTGAAATAGCACCTATTATTTATGAAGATTGCATTACGCATAGTATAAATGCCAAAGATTCTTTGCCACAATGGTACCTGTTAGAACTTAACGAGAAAGTTATTGGTTGCGCGGGACTTATTACAAATGACTTCATTAGCCGCATGGATCTTTATCCCTGGATTTGTGCCATTTTTATAGACGAGAAATACCGCGGAAATAACTATAGTAATTTATTAATAAAAAAAGCCAAAGAAGACTCTAAAAAAGCGGGATTCAAAAACTTATACCTGTGTACGGATCATACGGGATTTTACGAAAAATCTGGCTTTAGCTATATCGGGCAAGGCTATCATCCTTGGGAAGAAGAATCCAGAATCTATCAAATCGATTTGTAAACCTATTTCAGGACGAGACAAAACAAGAAATATCAATTTTATACTAACTAAAAAACCATAAAAAAATGGGATTATTTAATAACCTTTTTAAAAAGAAAGAAGAAAATACGGAGTCAACTTCAACTGTTAGTCAACCAAACATTAGCAAGCATTTTACATCTGAAAATGATTTTTTAGAGAAATTTGGAGCTGCTGTTTTAGAGAAACAAAGAAATCTTTATGATGTTACTGGCGATCTTTCCTGGAATGTTGACATGGACAAAGAAGAAATAACATTTGGAGACAATCTTACTTTTCCCATGCAGGCTTTGGGTTCGTTTTCTCATTCTTCAGAGACATGGCTTTGGATCTGGGAAAATAAAGCGGGCGGTTATACCAAGTCTCTTATGAAACAGGCTCTTTTACTAAAGCAATATGGAGAACAAAATAATATTGATTTATTGACTGTTGGAAAATTTGACGCCGTAGAGAATGATTTACATTTAATGGGAATGATTGCTGTCGAAATGTTCAACGGAAGTGCTTATTATCTTGGAAATTACGGACAAGGAACAATGGTTCTTACCATAAAATCTGATGTAATAGACAAAGTTGAGAGTGAAGAATTCTCTCGAATTTTAACTGTTTTTCCTGAATTAATTTCAACATTTGAAATTCAAAACCATAAAAATGCTTTTACAAATTATCTAACACAGAAAGGCTATAAAATAACATCGAATGGAAACGAAATTAAAGCTGAAAAGAATGAGAATGTAATTGATGCTGTTTTTAATGAAGATAATCTTCTGATAAAGTTAAATAGTAATAATGCTTAAGATTTCCTCCCAGGATTAAAAACAAGTAAGAAACCAGAAATACCTTTTAGACCCCATTCCCCACGTGAGGGATAGGAACTAACTGCCGAAGCAGTGTGGATAGCCTGACAGCATCCCGATAAGAGGGCGTATACGCGTAAAGTACTTTTGCCCTCTTATCGGGATGATGGCACGCCCTGCTAATTTTAAGAAATGTAAATTTGAAAAGTGGTAAATCACGACATTTTTTTCCAGAAGTTCAATACTCCGTCGCAGGCAGAATATTCTAAATCAAAACTTTCAGGAATTTCTTCCCATGTACTCCAATACGTTACAAGTCTTGTATACTTAGGCGCTTTAGCGAGCTGATCCCTGACATAATTGGAATAAGTGAGAAACAATTCGTTTTCTGGAACTACAATTTTATCTATGGGGCAGGAAGTATCTACATTTTCGAAAAAAGAATTGTAAAAATAAAAGGCATCATAATCTGAAAAAGAAATATCAATGATATTAGAATGAATAAATTCAACATTCTCGACATGATGTTTTTCGGCAATTTTTTTGGATAGCTTTATAAGGGATTCCCTTTGCTCGACACCATAAAAAAGTCCTTTTGTAGAGGCTGCGCCTACTAAACAAAATTTACCAACGCCTGCACCAATATCCAAAACCTTTTTATTGGGTTTATCAACCAGATAATCAGCTGCAATCCTGGCAATGGCAACCGGAGTCCAATGTCGCTCTGCAAGTCTCCTGATGCGTGTAGAATACAACATATCAAATGCGCTGTCTTCTATTTCTATATTTTTTTTTAAGGATTTAAAAATCATTTAATTCGATTGCCTGTCTTCGTGATTAGATAAAAATAGCATTACGCCTTATAACTACAACTTTAGAAAAACAGTGCATTTAAGCACTGAATTTTAATATCGCAGTATTTTCCTGTAATATAACATTAGTTGAGGTCATTCGCAATCTAAACGAGCAATTAAATGTTTTTCTTTTTATTTAAGTCATACCGGCAAACCCTTAATAGTTTTAAATTAAGATTTGGTATTTGATATTGACTTTTGATATTGTTATTTTAACTGTTTTTCTTCTTCAAACAACAGCTTAATATTCTCATAAGAGTTTTTCAGGGCTTCTTTGATTTGCTCGGGATTTAACCACGCCACTTTTTCGATACCTTCTTCAAGCTGACCTACTGGTGTTCCTTCAAAATCAGATTGCATTTCGAACCAATGCGTGACTTTGAGTTTATATTTTCCGTTGCGTTTAAAAACGTGGTATGTTTTTTCGAGTTTATTAATGATGCGCAGTTTGTTTACACCGGTTTCTTCTTCAACTTCGCGCATGGCAGTTGCCTCAATTTCCTCTCCTTTTTCGATTCCGCCCTTTGGCAAGTCCCATTTTCCATTTCTAAAAATAAATAAAACTTCGCCTTTTTTATTGTAAACAAGACCTCCTCCCGCTTTATTTACAGGGATTTTAGCCTTAAGTGTCTTCATAATTTCCTTTTCATCAGGATGATATAAATACGCCTTTTGAATTTTATTTTGAAACATTTTGACTATAAGCTGCTCAATATCAATACTCTCTAACAAGAATAATTGAAAATCAGTCTCTCTTGAGATTTCATTTGTCAAAAAAAGTGGTTTGTCGTTCACAAAAACTTTATACATTTGTACTATGATTTTTAATAAAGATACTGCCGAAAAAACAGCCGAATTGCTTTTGCAAATAAATGCAATTAAATTGAATCCCGAAAATCCTTTTACATGGGCTTCAGGTTGGAAATCTCCTATTTACTGTGATAATAGGTTAATTCTTTCATTTCCGAGCATCCGAAACTACGTTCGTGATGAGTTTGCGAAGAATATTGAAAAACAATTTGGGAAACCAGATGTAATTGCCGGTGTTGCCACTGGAGCTATTGGAGTGGGGATTCTTGTTGCTGAAAGCCTTGGATTACCATTCGTATATGTGCGTCCGGAAGCAAAAAAACACGGAAGACAAAATCAAGTTGAAGGTTTTTTACAAAAAGGACAAAATGTTGTTGTTGTAGAAGATTTAATCAGCACAGGAAACAGCAGTTTGATGGCTGTTGAAGCTTTACGTAACGAAGGTGCCAACATAAAAGGGATGGCAGCGATCTTTACCTACGGTTTTAACGTTGCCGAAGATAACTTTAAAAAGGCTAATATCGATTTGTATACGTTAAGTAATTACGAAAATCTATTAGACTTAGCAGTTCAGAAACAATACATTACCGAAGATCAACAATCGACTTTGCTGGAATGGAACGAAAGTCCATCTACGTGGGGGCAGGAAAAGGAATAATTTTAGATTGCAGACTTTAGAATTTTAGATTGTTGGAATTTAATTTAAGATTTAGCTTTGCGAACTTTTTATTCATAAAGATTTACAATCAAAAATAAAAAACCTTGCGTTCTTTGCGGTAAAAATAATTTAGATACTATAAAAAAATTAAGATATGAACTTAGAAAGTCCAAAAGTTACTGTTCAGAAATCAGCTCAGGAGTTATTTGATTTATTGACTGATGTTAGAAATTTCGAAAAACTAATGCCGGATAACATCGCTAAATTCGAAGTAATTGGCGAAGATGCTTTTATCTTTGGATTAAAAGGCATGCCGGAAATAAAACTTAAAATGAAAGAGAAAACAGCACCAAACAAAATTGTTTTAGGAGCTGCAAGTGATAAACTTCCTTTTACTTTAGTTTCGAATATAGAAAGTGTTTCAGCCGCCGAAAGCGCTGTTCAACTACAATTCGAAGGAGAATTTAATCCTATGATGGCAATGATGATCAAAGGGCCAATTAGCAAATTCATCGAAACTTTGGCTACTAATATGACCAAACTATAATTTTTAATTATCAATTGTTAATTGTTAATTGTTAATTCTCTACTTATAAAAACTTAAAGCCTGATCTTATGATTGGGTTTTTTTATGTTTTTTTGCCACTCTTTTACCCGCAAAATATGTCATGCTGAAAAAACGAAGATTCACACTCGAAGCTCAACAAAGATTGAAATATTCTATACGGAGTTCCTAGTGTGATCCTTCGTCCCTCAGGATGACAAAAACGAGAGTAATAAAACTTTGCAATTTTTCGAGATTATTTTTTTTTAAAGAAACTTAGCAACTTAGCTACTCAGAACCTTAGAACCTCCTAATAAAGCATCTGAACCTCTTTGATTTCAAATTCTGATACAGAATCATCCTCCAGCAAAATCTGTATTTTACCAATAGAGGAAACTCCTTGAATTATCCCCATAAAATTCTCATTTTTGAGATTCTTAAATGGCATTGGAATTCCTTTTTTGAATAAAGAATTAAAATATTCCCTCCAAAACTCAGTTGAGTTGGTTTGCCAAAATTCGATTCTTTCCTTTATTTTATCGACTATTAAAACCGGCAGGACATTTTTATCGAATTGAGTTTTACAAATCACGGCCAATGACGAAGCATTTGGCAAATGTTCATAATTTGTCTGATTAACATTAAGTCCTATTCCAACGACTGACACGATCCTGCCATCACTTTTTAGGGTATTTTCGATAAGTATGCCACCAATCTTTTTATTATATGACATAATGTCGTTTGGCCATTTTATACTTAATTTAGGAATATTCAATGATTTTAAAGCATCTATAACTGCCAATGAAACAATAATACTCAGATTAAAAACCTGTTCATTATCATACAGAAAATCCTTTACCAAAACACTCATAACTAAGTTTTTACCTGATTCAGACTGCCATTTAGACCCCATCTGTCCCTTGCCTTTTGTCTGATTTTCAGCGGTTACTACAGTAAAATTATCAGGTTCATCCTGGCTCGCTAATGATTTAAGGAAATCATTTGTAGAATCTATGGCATCGAGTTTGATTAGTTTCATCAAAGGAATTTAATTAACTTAATTTAATATTTTGTTAAGGTTCAAAAATAATCACAAATTTTGGTAACTTTACAAAATCATATAAAATAATTCATGGCGAAAAAGACTATTAATAATGATGTTCTATTGGCGAACATAATCAAGGGGATTGAAGAAGTAAAAGGAAATGATATTAGTATTCTTGACTTAAGGGATATAGACACGGCAGTTTGTGACTATTTTGTTATCTGCAACGGAAACTCAAATACCCAAGTAAACGCCATCGTAGGCTCAATTCAAAAAACAGTATCTAAAGACTTAAAAGATAAACCGTGGCATGTAGAAGGAACCGATAATGCTGAGTGGGTTCTTATGGATTATGTGCACATTGTTGTACACGTTTTCCAGAAACACATTCGTGAATATTATAATATCGAAAGCCTTTGGGGTGACGCCAAAATAACTACAATCGAAAACAAATACTAAAAGAAACTTTCTCTAATGGCTAAAGATAATAATCCAAATCCGAGTAAATTTAAAATAAGTCCTTGGTTAATATATACCGCAATACTTCTAGTTTTTTTATTTATAAGTTTTGCAACCGGAGGATCAAACTTAAGCGAACCTGCTCAATTAACTTCTTCTAAATTCAACGTTTTATTAGAAAAAGGTCAAATTGAAAAAGTAATCGTTTATAATAAAGCTGAAGCTGAAGTATACTTAAACGCTGCTGCTCTTAAAGATCCGGCAAATAAAAAAGTAGCTAATGATATTTTCGAAAGACCTAACAAAGGTCCTCACTATACATTAGAAATTGGTAACGACCAGATTTTTCAAACTAAATTAGAAAAAGCAGTTGGCGAAGGCAAACTGAAAGATTTTAATTTCTTGCAAAAAAATAACTGGAGCGATATTTTAATCAGTTTACTTCCTATCATCATCATTATTGGTGTTTGGATTTTCATTATGCGTAAAATGTCAGGTGGCGCAGGTGGCAGTGGCGGACAAATCTTTAACATTGGAAAATCGAAAGCTAAATTGTTTGATGAGAAAACAGATATTAAAACAACATTTAAAGATGTTGCCGGTTTAGAAGGTGCTAAAGAAGAAATACAAGAAATTGTAGAATTCCTTAAAAACCCTGAAAAATACACCAATCTTGGTGGTAAGATCCCAAAAGGCGCACTACTTGTAGGACCTCCGGGAACTGGTAAAACATTACTTGCAAAAGCAGTTGCGGGAGAAGCTCAGGTTCCTTTCTTTTCGTTATCAGGTTCTGATTTCGTAGAGATGTTTGTAGGAGTTGGTGCTTCACGTGTTCGTGACTTATTTAAACAAGCTAAAGAAAAATCTCCTGCTATCATCTTCATCGACGAAATTGATGCTGTTGGTAGAGCAAGAGGAAAAAGCAATATGTCAGGTGGAAATGACGAAAGAGAAAACACTTTGAATCAATTACTGACAGAAATGGATGGCTTTGGTACAAACTCTAACGTAATTGTATTGGCAGCAACAAACAGAGCTGATGTTCTTGACAAAGCTTTAATGCGTGCCGGTCGTTTTGACAGACAAATTTTTGTTGACTTACCGGACATTCGCGAAAGAGCTGAAATCTTTAAAGTACACTTAGCTCCTATCAAAAAAGTCGAAGGTCTTGACCTTGATTTCTTAGCAAAACAAACTCCGGGATTCTCTGGTGCTGATATTGCAAATGTTTGTAACGAAGCTGCTTTAATTGCTGCACGTTACAACAAAACAGCAGTTGACAGACAAGATTTCTTAGATGCTGTTGACAGAATTATTGGTGGTCTTGAAAAGAAAAATAAAATTATTACTCCAGACGAAAAAAGAGCAATCGCAATTCACGAAGCTGGTCACGCAACTGTAAGCTGGATGTTAGAGCATGCTGCACCACTTATTAAAGTAACTATTGTTCCTCGTGGACAAAGTTTAGGAGCTGCATGGTATCTTCCTGAAGAAAGACAAATCGTGAGAACTGACCAAATGCTAGACGAAATGTGTGCTACTATGGGCGGAAGAGCTGCTGAAAAGGTAACTTTTGACAGAATTTCGACTGGTGCATTAAGCGATTTAGAAAAAGTTACGCGTCAGGCTCGTGCCATGGTAACTATTTATGGTTTGAATGAAAAAATAGGAAATGTTACTTATTATGACTCAACAGGTCAAAGTGAATACAATTTCTCTAAACCATATTCTGAAGAAACTGCTAAAGTAATTGACAAAGAAATCTCAGATTTAATTGAAGGTCAATACGAAAGAGCAATTAAAATCCTTGAAGAAAACAAAGACAAGCTAAATCAATTAGCTGATATATTAATTGAAAAAGAAGTTATTTTTAAAGATGACTTAGAAACTATTTTCGGAAAACGTACTTTTGATAAAAATTTAGAAGAAGTGGTTTCGTAAATATTCAATAAATATGTAATATTTTTTAAAATCTTAATTCAAAATAGCCTTTTGAATTAAGATTTTTTTATCTTTGAACGTTTTCAATTAACATGTAAAGTATTTCATATAAAATGAATTTTTTCAAAAAAATATTTGGTTCTAGCGATGCTTCATCTGATGAAGAGAATGAAAGCCAGTATGGAGGAAATCATACTCCTGATAATCATTTGTCTATCGACGAAAGATTCATTTTTAATTTCAAAAAAAATGGCGGTAAATTTCTATATTGTGAGAACAAACAAGAAGTTGCTGAGCAATTTGAAAATATACTGGAAGAAAATGACTGGTTCGAAAGTGAAGTTTTATGCTACGAGCCCGGACTATTTCATTTATTAGCAGAGAACAAGTTAATTTATATTTCTCCTAAAAACCCTAAGTTTTTACTGGCTACCTGCGAGAATTTAATTGCCGAGGAGGGTTCTATTTTATTTTCATCAAAACAGATCAGACAGGACAAGCCAAACGAATTACCCGCAAACATTGTGATAATTGCAACAACAAGTCAATTGCAATTAATAAAAAGTGACGGTTTAAGCGCTATCAAAAGAAAATACGAAAGGGATTACCCTACTAATATCACCACCATAAAATATTTCGAAAAAGCAAAAGAAGAAGATTTTACACAATACGGAAGTGTTGCCAAGAATTTATATTTATTGCTCTTAGAAGACCTTTAAGATGAATGAAACACTCAAGAGAACCATTTCTGGTGCTGTTTATATCGCTTTATTACTAACTTCGATTTTGTTTTCTACCGAAAGCTTTATTATTCTTTTTGGTATCTTCCTTGTCATTGCTACATATGAGTTCTGCAACTTAGTAGGTCTTAACAAAGTCTTTTCTATCTTGTTCGTTTCTGTTTTTTACTCGACTGTAGCTTTAATTAGCTTTTATAGAAACGAAACCGAAAATTACATCAATAAACTTTTAAAAGAGAATATCGTATTTACGATCGATACAGATCGTTTATTTACCGTATTGCTTGTAATTACTCTAATTGTATCTGTAAAATGTATTGTCTTTTTATTTGACGATACTCAAACGATAAGCAAGATATCCAAATACATTTATTTAATTGGATACATCATGTTACCTTTTCTTTTTATTACCAAGATTTCTTTTGGAATAAAAGATTACAATCCAAAAATTGTCATTGGCTTATTTGTTTTGATCTGGACTAATGATACTTTTGCTTACTTAGTTGGAAAATCTATTGGAAAACATAAATTATTCGAACGCATTTCTCCTAAAAAAACGATAGAAGGATTTCTTGGCGGAGTAGTTTTTGCTGCTTTTGCCGGATTTTTAATTTCTAAGTTATACATTCAGCCTACTCCTGATTTTAGCAGTAAATCGATCTTAATCTGGACTATAATTGCTTTAATTGTAAGCATTTTTGGAACCATAGGAGATTTAATCGAATCAAAGTTTAAAAGAGTAGCCGGCGTAAAAGATAGCGGTGCTATCATGCCAGGTCACGGAGGTGTATTAGATCGACTAGATAGTGTTATATTTGTAGCACCAATTATATTTTTATTTTATCAAATTTTATATTATGTTTCATAAAGAGGGAGGCCCATCCATTTTATTAGGTACTGCATTTGCAGTAGCTGTACTTTTAATTGCTGACAAATTCATTGATATTGCCTGGCTAAGAATGCTTGTTCAAATTGCCGGTGTACTAGTTTTGATCATTATCCTGCAATTTTTCAGAAACCCTAAAAGAATTGCTATTAGAAATAGCGATCAGATTCTTGCTCCGGTAGATGGTAAAGTTGTAGTTATTGAAGAAGTTTACGAAGGTGAATTTTTTAAAGACAAACGTATACAGGTTTCTATTTTTATGTCACCAATAAACGTACACGTAACACGTTACGCAATGGACGGAATTATAAAATTCAGTAAATACCACCCAGGGAAATTTCTGGTTGCATGGCATCCAAAAGCGAGTGAAGAAAATGAAAGAACAACGGTTGTAATCGAAAACGAAACTTTTGGACAAATACTTTACAGACAAATTGCCGGTGCTCTTGCAAGAAGAATTGTAAACTATGCTCAGGAAGGTATGCAAGTCGTACAAGGAACAGATGCTGGTTTTATAAAATTTGGTTCAAGAGTAGATTTATTCCTACCTTTAGGTACTCCAATCAATGTAGTATTAAACCAAAAAGCAATTGGCGGTAAAACTGTTATTGCTACAAAAGCTTAATGATCGAAAAAGATTTAGATACTCGTTTTTCAGAGGCAGTAGAAATTGCTTTAAAAATGACTCAGGCCTCACTGCCACAAGATGTGCAGTTGCGCCTTTATGCATATTACAAACAGGCAACTTTTGGGACTGCTGTCTATAATCAATCTGAAAATTTTGATTTAAGAGATGCTTTCAAAACAAATGCCTGGATGCAAATAAGTCATATATCAATCGACGAGGCCAAAGAAAGTTATATTGATATCATTAATTCACTAACATTAAAATAAATAACATTATGAAGAAAAACATTGTTTATTTCAGCATATCAGCTTCATTATTTCTATTATTTTCTTGTAATGATAAAAATAAGCTAACCGAAGTTGTAGAAGTTCCTTTACCTACCAAAGAAGAAAAGATAACAATAGGATCTCCGGATGATGTAAAAGCTGATCCCGGTTCTTTTGAGATGACAAAGCTGCCTTTTTCGTATGATGCTTTGGCTCCTGCAATAAGAACCCTTACTTTAGAAACACATTATTCTAAACATTATTTAACGTACACAAATAATTTTAATAAGGAAATTCTAAATACTGAATTTGAGAATTTACCAATTGAAGATATCCTGAAAAAAATGGATCTTAACAATGCTAAACTTCGTCAAAACGCAGGAGGATATTACAATCACACGTTATATTTTAATATTTTATCTCCTAAGGAACAAACACCCAAAGATACTTTGGCAGGTTCTATTAATAAAGAATTTGGTTCTTTTGCTAATTTAACCACTCAATTCAAAGGTCAGTCTACAAAACAATTTGGCTCTGGCTGGGTTTGGCTGGTAGTTGACAGAGCAGGAAAACTGCAAGTAACAACTACTGAAAATCAGGATAATCCTTTAATGAAAAATGCCCTGATTCCCGGAACACCAATTTTAGGAATCGATTTATGGGAACACGCTTATTATCTGGATTATCAGAACAGAAAAGGAAACTATATTGATGCATTTTACGAACACATCAATTGGAACAAAGTAAATGAAAACTACATAGAGGCTTTGAAAAAAGTCAAAAAAGTATAATAAAAGAAAAGCCGATACAATTTAAGTATCGGCTTTTTTTGCTTTATATTTTATCGTTCTCCATCTGCAATATCCCTTCTGAAATTAATAAAACCTTCATTTTTATTTCATATTTTCTTTCATAACTAACTGCTAATATCAAAATAAATGCGTTCTTTTTTTTTATTAAATCAAAAAAATAACTCATAAAAATCACTTATTATCAATCTGCTTTTCCATACCTTACAGCTTATATAATAACATTTTTCATTTATATTCCGGATATAAATCATCTCTAAATAAGCTGTGTTGCGTAATTCAGAATAAAATGACATATGTTGTTAGACGATACCTATAATCCTGTTAATTTAAAAATTATTAAAAGAATTATCGCATTGAAAATTAATACCACATTTTGTTGCTTTATATTTATAACTCTACTGCTTGCTTGCAATAAAGAGAAAAATATTGCTATTAATGCCACAACGATTAGTCAGTTTGACAAAACGGAACAATCAAAAATTAACAATCCTGATTTTAAATCAATTTGGTCTCCTTCTAAATCATTGGATTTAAAATATTCATTCGAACAATTAGACAATACCAAAGGCTTATCGAACAGTTCTATAAATACTATATTTCAGGATTCTCAAAACTTACTATGGATAGGAACATGGGACGGCCTAAATCGATATGATGGAAATAGTTTCAAAATTTTCAGACCTGAATTAAATAATAAAAACAGTTTAACCAATCAGGTCATCCTTAAAATTGACGAGGATAGTACAGGTCAGATCTGGATATTGACCATACATGGTATTAACCGTTATGATAAAAAAACAGGCGTTTTCCAGCATTATTACTTTTCCAGAGAAAATATACCTCCATTGTCTGAATCAGAGTTTAATATGGCCCTGGATGCATCAAAAAAAGTATTTTGCGCAGTAAAAGACTGGGGAGTTGGTTACTTTGATGGCAATCAATTTCAATTACTAAATACCGAAAAAATTTCAAAGAAAGCGGTAAAAAGAATGGAGTTCACAATAAACGGTGAATTACTTATTTTGTTTGAAGATAATAAGCTTTACTCCGTATCTCTTGCTAACAACCAAAACGGCAAACTATCTATTTCTAAAATAATATTAATTTCAGAGAATATTCGAACATTTGGAATAGTCTCAAAAGAAAAGATATGCACGATATCAGTAACAGGAAATAGCAATCTATATTCTTTTGCAAACCACGAGAACACGTTACTTCTAAAAAAAGACATTGAGAATAGTATAGGAAATATTCCGGAAGGACTTGTCATTTCCAGTAAAACAGGACACTTTATTATTAATACTAATGGTAATATAATTAATCATGATTGGCTGAAATATTTAAACAATCAAAAAACTACAACTATAATTAGAGGAAATGAAAATATCCTTTGGGCTGGAACAGACGGGGACGGAATTATTAAAATGTATCCGCTGAAGAAATCATTTAACCTCATCTCTAAATCTCAGGTTCCGGAATTAGATGGTGCCATAGTAAGGACATTTCTAGAAGTAGAAGAAAACTCGTTTTTGGTGGGCACAAAAGGCAAAGGCTTGTTCCTGTTTTCCTCTAACTTTTATCTTCATCCCGAAAAACCTTTACAATACAAAAATTTTAACGAGAATAACAGCGCGATTAATAATGCTGTATTCTCTTTATGCAAAGGAAAAAATAACTTAATTTTTATTGGTACTGATGGTGAAGGCATTGCTGTTTTTGATCTGAAAAAATCAAGATTAATTAATTGGGCAACTATTCTTGGTCATACAGATTCTGCTTACTTTAAATCTGTTTACTCTATATATCAGGATGAAGATGGATTTATATGGCTTGGAACCAATGGACATGGGATTATTCGCTGCAAAATTGAACGCTCCGGAGAAAAACTGGTGATAACAGATTTTAAGAAATATCTGGCTGATAGCAGTAAAAAAAATGCTTTGAGCAGTAATATTGTTTTTTCTATAATTCCAAAAAATAAAAATCAACTCTGGATTGGAACCCGATTGGGAGGCTTAAATTTATTCGACAAAAAAACAGAACGCTTTATTATTTATAAAAATGATGCAAATGATTCAACAAGCTTATCCAATAATGATATCCTGTGTTTGCAAAACGATGCTAAAAACAGACTTTGGATTGGTACCAGCTTTGGCCTTAATTTATTAGAGCATATAAAAAATGATGGAACGGCTGTATTCAAAAACTTCACCGTGGCAGATGGACTTCCTAATAATACAATTCACGGAATTGTTTCTGATAAGAAAAACAACCTTTGGCTAAGTACTAATTTTGGTTTATCAAACTTCAATCCTAACGAATTAAAATTCACGAATTATACCAGAAATGAAGGACTGCAGAACAATGAATTTGCGGATGGAGCTTTTTATCAGGATTTAAAATCTGAATTTATTTTTATGGGAGGGATAAAAGGATTTAATTATTTTTTACCTCAAAAAATAAAAGAATCTACGATTATTCCTGATCTTTTTATTGATAAAATTAGCGGGCAAAATCAACCAATACCCTATTATCAGGGATTGGTAATCACTCCGGACTCAGAGAGCCATCCTTCGATTGTTTTAAATCATAATCAGAATTTTTTTGATATTGAGTTAACGGCTTTAACGTATATCAATACAGAAAAATGCCAATATGCTTATCAATTAACGAATTTTGATAAAAGCTGGAATACGATCAATAACCGTAGGATTATTTCATTTACCAATGTACCTAAAGGCGACTATTCTTTATGGATAAAATGGTCTAATAGTGATGGGGTCTGGAGTAAACCGGTTCATGCCATTGATATCCAGGTTAAGCCCATATTCTGGCAATCCAATCTTGCTATTGTAATCTACTCGTTGTTGTTTTTGGCTTTTGTATTATTTGTGCTTAGTTACTATAAAAAACGCCAATCACTGACTCAAAATATCCTTTTTAGACAAAGAGAGAAGGAACTCCATGAAAACAGGCTTACTTTTTTTACAGATATTGCCCATGAGTTTCAAACCCCTCTGACTCTTATTGTGGGACCTATACAAAAACTCTCTGAAACAACAAACCTCAACGAAAAAAATCAGAAGTTCATACAAATGATTCAACGGAACTCTTCGAGGTTACTATTTTTAACGCAACAATTACTTGAATTTAGAAAAGCTGAATACAATTATCTGGAAGTAACAGTGAAAAAATTTGATCTGGTAAATCTGGTTGAACAAATTGCTGAACTATTTGATGAATGGGCATTAGAAAAAAATATTACATATGATCTTGACATCCCTCCTACTTTATCCGGATGGTTCGATAAGGATAAAATTGAAAAAATAGTATTCAATCTGATGTCAAATGCTTTTAAATACACTCCTGTAAATGGAAAAATAGACCTTAAATTTTATATTCAGGACAAAGATTCTAAAAAATTAAATATTACAATTACAAATACCGGAAAAGGAATTCCAAAAGAAGAACTCGACTCTTTGTTCAATCAGTTTTTCCTGGCCGATTCCAGTAAAGAAGCAGATAACAATATGTTTAGAACCGGTATTGGTCTGGCCTATGTAAAAAAATTGGTCACTGTATTAAGGGGGGAAATACAGGTTTCAAGTATTTTGAATAAAGAAACAATCTTTACTATTATCTTGCCAAGCAACAAAGAAACTTTTAATGAAAAAGAATTAGATACTGCTATCAGTCCAATTTTGATTTCTCATCATTTACAAAATATCCTTCAAGAGAATCCAATTAAATCTGACAAAACTCCCAATAAAATTTCATCTCTCGAAGAGCTTGCTGACGATCGCAAAGTAATATTAATCGTTGAGGATGAAAAAGACATCCATATGCTCCTTAACGAATTGTTAAGCGAGAAGTATAAACTTATTATAGCTTATAATGGCCATGAAGCAATAAAGATCATTGAAGACATAGTTCCTGACATCATTATCAGCGATGTAATGATGCCTTTTATGGATGGTGTGGAATTTTGCAAGAAAATAAAAACAAATCTTAAAACCTGTCATATTCCTTTTATTATGCTTACCGCAAAGGATTCTGTTATTCATAGAATTGAAGGAATAGAAAGCGGAGCCAATTCATATATTCCAAAACCATTTTACCCTGATCATTTACTTATAAGAATACAAAAGTTACTGGAAGAAAAAGAATTGATTTCAAGGTATTTTAAGCAAGATACACTTACCGAAAATTTATCTGCTCTGCCTATCAACAATGAAGAAAAAGATTTCATCAAAAAAGTAATTGAACTTATTCGCAACAATATCGATAATGAAAACCTTCAGAGTTCATTCATCGAAAAGGAATTAGGTATCAGTAACTCACAATTATATCGAAAAACCAAGCAGCTTTTTGGTTTTACACCCGGTGATTTAATTCGAACCATTCGGTTAAAATATGCTGCAGAATTGTTAAGAAAAAATAAACTAACAGTTTCGGAAATTTGTTATCAATCCGGTTTTAATAACCGTTCTTATTTTTATCGTGAGTTTAAAAAATTATACGATTCAACTCCCAAAAATTATCAGCTCAAATATAAATCAAAGGGCTAAAAAGACTTAATCACTTGATTAACAAGCAAAAATAAACAGTGTACACTTTTGAAGAAATAGTGTACACCATTTTTCCTATGCACTAACTAATTTTATAAACGATAACTAATTCAAACGTTATCGTAAAACTATCAAACATGACAAACCTTAAAAAACCATGAAAAAAAACAATCAGATTACTAACTTTATTAACACTCCTTTATGATGATGAAAAAATATATTTATAAATTATTCCTTCTTGGAATGATTTTATCGGGGAGCATTTTACACGCTCAAACAGTAAAAGGTGTTGTTTCGGATGATAACGGTCCGATGCCACAAGTTAATATTAGCGTAAAAGGAACTTCCAATTATGCTACAACAGATTTTGACGGTAATTATACCATTAATAATGTAGCTGCTAATGCTATTTTAATTTTTAGCTATATAGGATATCAAACACAGGAAGCTGCTCTAGCGGGTAAAAATGAATTAAATATTACCCTTTTAACAGATTCTAACGCATTAAATGAAGTTATTGTCGTAGGATACACGAGCGAAAAGAAATCTTCAATAACGGGTGCAGTAGCTACTGTAGATATGGCTGAATTATCCCGAACAAAAGTAGCCGACGTTGGCCAGGCTTTGCAAGGACAAATTGCAGGTGTATCTGTTTCTGCGAATACAGGCGCTCCCGGAGACGGACTTAAAATACGTATTAGAGGCGAAGGTACACTTGGAAACAATGAAGTACTATATGTTGTAGATGGTGTTCCTACCCGCGATATTTCTTTTCTGAATATGTCTGATGTAAAATCAATGACGGTATTAAAAGATGCTGCTGCTACAGCTATTTACGGATCCAGATCTGCCGGAGGTGTTGTTATTATAACAACCAAAAGTGGTGTAAAAGGAAAATCAAGTATTGATGTTGAATATTTTTCTGGAATTAACTATGCCACAAATCTTCCAAAAATGTTAAATGGAGATCAATATATGACCATAATGGATCAGGCCTGGCACAACTCTAACAATAATCCAGCCAATGCAATAAGCCCTTATAGTGCAGATAGAGCAAATGGAAAAGTAAATGGTATAGCATTGTCAGATACAGATTGGTTAAAAGAATTATTCACCACAGGAAAAACAGACAATTTTCAAATTTCGTTTAGCGGAGGTTCTGAGAAAACGCAATATTTAATATCCGGTGGCTATTTTGGTCAAGATGGTATTGTAGTAGGAAACAAGGATACTTATAAACGTATTAATTTTAGGGCTAATATTAATTCTGAAATTACTGATCGCTTTAGAGTGGGCACAAACATTCAGGTTACTGGTACCAAACAAGATAAAATGTCATCTAGCGGTGATGCTCCGGGAGTTATTAGACATGCTTTATTACGCCCATCTGTTTTAGGAGTTTACAAAAGCGTAAATGATCCTACATATAAAGCAAATGATCCTTATACTGATTTGCCTTTCTATCTGAACAACGATCCTAATGGAGGCTGGAGCCGTAATTATGAGCTGACATCTAACCCTATTGCAATAGTAAATTATACAGATGATGTTCGATCAGCTTATAAAACTTTTGGAAATGTATATGCCGAATATGCTTTCTTATCTGACAAATCATTAAAATTCAGAAGTAATGTTGGTGCAGAAATCATTTTTGATCATAATAAGGCATTTGGAGAAAATTTTGGTGACGATAACGATAATGATCCAAATGAATTATATCCCGGACAAGGCAGACAAAACAGGCCTTCAAGCTTAAACGAAAACAGAGGTCAAGCAACAACTTTTACGTTTACAAATACGTTAAACTATACTAAAACTCTTGCTGAGAAACACAATATCAACGCATTATTAGGAACTGAAAATATAAGTTATGACCAATCTGCTATAGGCGGAAGCAGAACGAACTACAACAACACTACCGATCCTTTCCGATATCTTGATTACGGAAGTGATACTAATAAAAACAGTTCCGGATCTGCTCAAAGCTGGAATCTGATTTCCTTTTTTGCATCTGCCAATTACGGATACAACAATAAGTATTTTGTTTCGGGTACTTTAAGAGCCGATGGTTCTTCTCGATTTGGACCTAATAACAAATGGGGTTATTTTCCTTCTGTTTCAGGAGGCTGGGTAATGTCTAAAGAAAAATTCATGGAAAATGCAAAATGGATTTCTAACCTGAAATGGAGAGCCAGCTGGGGACAATCCGGTAATCAGGAAATCCCTAATAATGCTTATGAAACCCTTGTCACAGAAACAGGCGGTATTATAAATGTAGTTCGTTACGGTAATCCGGATCTAAAATGGGAAACGACGACACAAACCAACTTTGGTCTTGATATGAGTGTGTTGAATGGTAAACTGACTTTCTCTGCCGATTATTTTGACAAAACAACCGATGATATTTTATTAACTGTAGGTTTACCTTCCTCAACTGTGGGACAAATAAACAGAACTTTTGTTAATGCAGGAATTGTAACTAATAAAGGTTTTGAATTTGGGGTTAACTTTCAAAACAACGATAACGAATTTAAATATGGAATAAATGGAAACATTGCCAGCTTAAAAAATAATGTTGAACAATTGCAGCAATATGTTACAGAGATTACTGATGAAAAAACGCACACTAAAACTGTAGTTGGACAGCCTATCAGTTCATATTATGGACTTAAATTTGATGGTATTTATCAAAATACGGCAGAAATAGCTTCTACTCTATACTCAAATTCAAACGGTGCAAAACCTGGAGATATAAAGTTTAAAGACGTAAACGGAGACGGCCAGATTAATGCTGATGACAGAACATTCATAGGAAGTCCAATTCCAAAAATAACTTACGGATTTTCATTTAATGCTTCATACAAAAGATTTGACATGTCATTTCTTTTTCAGGGAGTTTCTGGTGTAGATCGTTACAATGATTTAAAGCAAATTTTAGATTACGACAGCCGTCCTTTCAACTCTACAACATCAGTATTAGGTGCATGGAACGGAGAAGGTACAAGTAACACAATTCCTCGTAACACGATGAATGATAACGGAGGAAGTCAGGTTTCGAGCGTTTTTGTTGAAGATGCTTCTTATTTACGATTAAAAAATCTTGAAATTGGATATACGTTTGATTCTAAAATCATTGGAGGTACCTATTTAAGAATGTATGTGTCAGGTCAAAACTTATTGACATGGACAAAATACACTGGTTTAGATCCTGAATCTACTTCGTTCATAGATCAGGGAACTTACCCTCAGTCAACTTCAATACTACTAGGTTTAAAATTTAAAATTTAATAAACGAACCATGAAAAACACATATATAACAGCGATCATGATTTCGCTACTAACATTAACAAGCTGTCAGGACGAACTTACCACAGAACCTATTGGCGCGATAACGCTGGACCAGGCAAATTCTAAACCAACATTAGCTTCTGTAGAAAGTTCTGTAACTTCTTCTTACGATATGTTATCCAATAAATTGAATCAATTGGCAGACTGGGATTGGAATGGTGGTTTGGTCTTTCAAAATGATATTATAATAGATGACGTAGCATCTGATGATATGGAAAAAAAATGGTCGCCAGACGGAGATCAGCCATGGATAGATGAAATCAACAATTTCACTTTTACTTCGACCAACGGAGGACCAAACGGATTGTGGAAATACGCTTATGAAGGTATAAAAAGAACCAATATTGCATTGAATTTTCTGTTAAATCCAGATATCGAATCGATTACCGGAATTACTACTCAAAGAAAAAACCAATTGATAGGCGAAGCTTATTTTTTACGTTCTTACTATTATTTTTCGTTAGTAACTAATTTTGGTGATGTGCCTTTAATTCTGGCTCCTATAAAAACCTATCAGGAAGCTTTTGATAAAGCAGTCAGAGCACCAAAAGAAACTGTATGGAGTCAAATTAAAACCGATTTAGAAGCTGCAAAAACACTTTTGCCAAATGCTAAATATTCATCAGGCACAGAAAAATGGAGAGTTTCTAAAGGAGCAGTTATTGCGCTTCTTGCAAAAACTGCGCTTTATAATAAAGACTGGGCAGGTGTGACAACCTTAGTATCAGAATTAGAAACAACAGGCTTTTATAGCTTAGATGCTAATTATTTTGATAACTTTAGTATGAATACTGAATATACAGACAACGAAGTTATTTTCTCTTACAACCACATTAAACAAGCTGATCCAAGAAAAGGAAATGGAATTTGTGCACCTCTTGGATGGGGATTTTTTGCACCAAGCACCAATTTTCTAGCTTCATTTGAACCTAATGATCCTAGAAAACTATATACTGTAAATGCTCCTGAACAATGGATTAACAAGCTTTTAGGAACAACAAATGGCGGTAATAAAGGTGATGATGACGCTCCAAACAATAAAGTGTTCATTCGTTATGCCGATGTTTTACTTTGGAAAGCAGAAGCTCTTAACGAAACTAATGATTATCCGGGTGCTATTAGTATAATCAATCAAATTAGAGCAAGAGCAAGAAATACTGTAACAACGGTTACAATTAGAGTTCAGGATCCGGCTTTTCCTGCTGATCCAAACAAAACGATTACAGTTACCACTGTAGGACCTCCTCCTCCGGGAGGAACATTAATAGACAGACCAAATTCCAGCGATAAAGCTACTGTAAAAGGTTGGCTTATTTCAGAAAGGAGAGCAGAACTAGGTTTTGAAAGTCATAGAATGAGTGATTTAAAAAGATGGGGAATTGCTAAAGAAGTAATGACTGCTAACGGAAAAGTATTTTTAGACAAACATATGCTGTATCCAATTCCGCAATCAGAAATAGATGCCTCAGCCGGACTTTTAAAACAAAATCCAGGATATTAACATAAATTAAAATTCAATTAAATCTTAATTATGAAAAAAAAAATAATCACACCAGTTTTTACAATTCTATTTTTATTATCGTGTACGAATGATCACAACAATACAACACAAGAAATGGATTTTACAAAAGATATTGCGAAAGAATGGTATAATTCAAAATTTAAAAAATCTATTGAATGGAATGAAAACAATGAAAGTGACAACATGGTTCCAGATTGGAATAATGCAACATTTCGCAAATTAGACGGTTTAGAAGTTATTGAATTTCCTTTGGTTCAAAAAGACGCCAAAATTAAATCTTCTGACTCAAAAGAATTAAATACTCTTATGAAAATTGCATTCATAAAAACTGCCAATGATAGCATAGTTGCCCGCAAGTTCTATTATGTGGCAGAAACAAATTATTTCAATAGTAAACAACTTCAAAAAAAGGAAAATAGTCTAGAAATATATAATAATAATTTCAAAGGCTTATTAATTACTAAGAAATGGAATAATCAGATTTTGTCTTATAAAAAAATAGATAAAAATTTCATTGGAGTACTTGAATTACCGGTAGATTTCAAAAACACTAGAAAAACTAATCAATTGGCAAGTGGGGTGCCAACTAGTGAAGATCCTTCCTATTATATTCAACTTAATAGTGTTGATATAATAGGTGGTAAAAGACGATATTTTTACTATTTTAATCCTATTACATTTAAAACTGACCTTTACAAAGAATCATATTTTAATAACAATACTTATCAGCAAAATGGATATTATTATCCTTTAACTACCAATAGCACACCTGCTGCAGTTGTAAGTACTGCACAATATATCGAATCTACTATAATTTCCTCAGCACTTGACCCATGCAAAAATACAGTATTGCAAAAATTAAAAAATACTTCAGACATAGATATAGCAAATTTATTTACAGTTTTAGGAGCAACTACAAAAATTAAAGTAACATTCATCAATGCATATCCTTTAGATGATAAAAGTCAACTATCGGGAGCTGTAGCGTCAACAGCAAGAACAAATAAAGAAACACCATATGACTATACCATTAGGATGAACCCCGATTATACTCACAATAATTTATCCATAGCGACTGTTATGTTGCATGAGTTAGTACATGCTTATTTTTTGAGTTTTACTGACAATCCATCAAAAACGAATAGTTTCCCTTTGGATAATTATCCCATACTGTTTCAAGCATATTGTGACAAGCGTTATCCCCCTAAAAACGGAGAGTCGCCAAGCTTACATCATGCCGAAATGGCAAATAGCTATGTGCAAGCTATGGGGAAAGCTTTACAAGAATTTCAAACAGGGCAACCAGCCGTTAATGGTATCCCAGATCAATTATATCTAGATTTAGCTTGGGCAGGGTTACGTGACACACCAATTTATGAACAAACATATCCTTTAGGAAGCCCAGAAAGGGATAGAATAGAAAACAGGTATTATGCTGAAATTAGGAATGGTTATTCTGGAGGATATTATCCAATTGGCACAAAATGTAATTAACATTATAAAAATGTAAAACTGTTTTCTTATTTTTTGATTGCAAAAATTATATATCAAATTAGTTTGACAATCAAAAACTAATGACAAATTAAGAATCAGGTTGGTTAACTATTTTCAATTTATGAAGACCTAACAAGTAAATAACTTTACATCTATTAACCTTAAAATATGACAAAAAAGATAATTATACTACTAATTAGTATCGGATTATTTTCGAGCTGTGCTATTACTAAAAGAGATAAATTCAACGCCGTAAATGATTATTTAGATTCGGTTATAGCAGATTCCGAAGAGATAATGATTATTCATGAAAAAATGTCTCCAGATTTGGCTATAATAATGCTTTATGGACATGATTTTTGGACTGAATATCCTGATACTACTTTTGTAATAAGAGAGAATGGAATTCATAGTCAGGTTTTAGAAAATGGAAAATGGGTCGATTTATTCGATAAAAAAGATTGGCTAAACATGAAAAAAAAATATGGTGATAAAATAGAAACTTCAACAGGAGATAATGGTTATTGGCAGTTAGAAGATTTTAGACATAACAATATTGTTTTTGAGAAACGTAATGTTTTTTTAAAAAATCTAACCTCTTATTATTTTGATCAACCTCGTAAAAAAGTATTTGAATTTTCATTTCCCATAAGTTACAAAAAAAAATATTTAGTTTTTAGTGTAACTGCAAAAACTACTCATTCTACAGGTCGTGCCATAATTAACCTAACTGTCGTTATGGAAAAGCTCAATGGCAAATGGATTGTTGTAGACAGCGCAGGCCCAAGTTATTTTGATTAAAAGCTCAATACAAATAATATTCTGATACAACTATTGTAATAAGAAAGCCAGAGAGTTAACCACAAACTATTTAAAAAAAAATAATTTACATGAAAGATATAGCAAAACGTTTCGCAGATAACCCATTATTATCACCTAAAGATATTCCTGCAAGCATAGAAGGACTGGAAATTACTTGCCTTTTAAATCCCGGAGTATTTCAATATGAAAACAAAACCTGGCTAGTAGTACGAGTAGCCGAAAGACCAAAGCAAAAGGACAATATCATTTCTTTTCCCATATTAACAGAAACTGGTGCTATCAAAATCATTGAGATTCCTAAAGAAGATCCTGAATTAATAGCAACCGATGCAAGAGTAATTAACTACAAAGGCGTTGATTATTTAACAACATTATCGCACCTACGCCTATTGTGTAGCGAAGACGGACATAACTTTTACGAACCTGAAAATTATCCAGCTTTAGTTGGTGAAGGTATGTTGGAAACATTCGGAATAGAAGATTGTCGTGTTGCCTTGATTGAAGGAACGTATTATCTAACCTTTACTTCTGTATCTGATAATGGTGTTGGCGTTGGTTTGCGTACCACAACCGATTGGAAAAACTTCAAAAAACATGGAATGATATTACCGGCACACAATAAAGATTGTGCCATTTTTGAAGAAAAAATAAACGGATTATTCTATGCCTTACACCGACCAAGCAGCGTAGATATTGGCGGTAATTATATCTGGTTAGCTTCTTCTCCTGATGGTGTTCACTGGGGAAATCACCATTGCATCATAAAAACAAGAAAAGGACTTTGGGACAGTAAACGAGTTGGTGCCGGAGCAGCACCAATAAAAACAGACAAAGGCTGGTTAGAAATTTATCATGGAGCCAATGAAAATCATCAGTATTGCCTGGGTGCTTTTCTAATGGACCTGAAAGATCCATCAAAAGTAATCGCAAGAACCGAAGAACCTATAATGGTTCCTACTACAGAATACGAATTAAGCGGATTTTTTGGAAACGTAGTGTTTACCAATGGTCATATTGTAGAACCAGACGGAGATACGCTTACCATTTATTACGGAGCTTCGGATGAATTTGTTTGTGGTGCTCAATTTTCGATCAAAGAGATTCTTTTACTTTTAAAAAATAACTAATGTTCAAAAAACTTATATCAGAAATTGACCATTTTAAAAGCCAAACCCATAATTTCCGTATACTGATTTTCACAAACTTAGTTTATGCACTGGTATTGCCTGTAATCGACATATTTGTCGCTGCATATATCATGAGGAATTCTAATGATACCTCTAAGGTTGTTATTTATCAATTGGCTATTTATACCGGGATTCCGCTTACATTCTTATTAAATGGTTTCTTGTTGAAACATTTCAATATCCGAAAACTATATTCAATCGGAATGATGCTTAGCGGTGTTTCTATGATTATCATGATGTCATTAAAAACGTTGGATCTAACCGGAATTGGTGTTGCCGGAATCACTATGGGGCTTTCTTTTGGTTTGTATTGGTCTAATCGTGATTACCTTGCATTGGCCATTACAAATGATGAAAATCGTAATTATTATTACGGACTGGAAACCTTTATTTACACCATAATCGCTATTGCGATACCTGCAACAATTGGTTGGTTTATTCAATCAAAGACAGGTGAAATCGAAAAACATCAAGCCTATGTAATAATCACCGGAATCGTTTTTCTGATTACAATTGTAGCATCAATAGTTTGTTTTAGAGGTAAATTCGAAAATCCTGCACAAAAACAGTACATCTTTTTCAAATTTCATCCCTTATGGTATAAACTATTATCATTGGCAACCTTCAAAGGTTTAGCGCAAGGATTTTTGGTTACAGCTCCTGCAATGCTTATTTTTAAAATATTAGGAGAAGAAGGCGCACTAGGACAAGCACAATCTATTGGCGCAATTTTGGCTGCCATCATTATCTATTTTATTGGCCGTTTCTCAAAACCATCAGATAGAATCAAAACGTTTTCAGTAGGTTTAATTTTATTTGCTTTGGGAGCATGTATCAACGGGATATTATTCGACAAAACAGGAGTAATTATCTTTTTGTTATTATTGCTTATCGCAAAACCTTTAATGGATTTGGCCTACTTCCCTATTCAGTTAAAAGTAATTGATATTGTATCCCGCATAGAAAAAAGAGGTGAGTTTACTTATATCCTAAATCATGAAGCCGGTTTATATGTTGGCAGACTTTTAGGCGCAGGAACCTTTTTAGTATTATATTATTCTGTTTCTGAAGATTTTGCTTTGAGATATGCGATCGGAATTATTGCCTTATTACAACTGTGTTCCATTTTTATCAGCAAAAAAATTATCAAACAGGGAATCGATCTTTCACCGGAAGAAGTAACAGATCCAAAAGTTTTGGATGAGGTAGCAGTAAAATTGCTTTAATGCATTGAGTATGTAAAAACACAGACTATAATACATTTCTTTTACTATGTTTCTATGTGTTGAAATTAATTACACTCAATAGTTGCCCTAAAATAAAAATCAATAACTATGAATATATTTATAAAAATTACACTCTCGTGTCTTTTAGTACTAAGTTTAAGCACGACCGCACAAGTAAAACAACAAAATATTCCTCGTGTAGACCAAATGCCCAATCTACCACAACCCTTAAAAATCATCGATTATAAAAAACTTGCTTTAGATTTTGATAAAACTGTATATGATTTTAATGCCAAAGGCAAATATTGGCCAATGGTATGGATGGACGACAGCCAAAAAAACTTCCCACAAAAAGTAGTAGGATTGTATACCGCTGTTGCCGATGTAAGACAAGGACCCGATCATAACAACGGAATGTTTCATGAAGCACTTGCAACAATGGGCGCTACTCTAGGCGCCACTTTGGTGGGTATTAACAAAAATCAGCCAGATCTTAATTATGTTGGAATGCTTAAAAACTATTTCAATAAAGAAACTAACTGGAATATTATGATGAATAATACCTGCCCTGAAGTTGCTTTACTGGGCGGTGGTTATGGTCGTGACTGGTGGTATGACGTATATCCTAACCTTTTGTTCTTTGCTGTTTATGACAAATATCCAAATGAACCGGGCTTTACCGAAATAGCAAAAACTATCGCAGATAAATTTTATGAAGCCGATGTTATTCTTAATGGAAATTATAATTATTCTTATTTCGATTATAATAAAATGACACCAATGACAAACAACATCTGTACACAACCAGATGCTGCTGCCGGACATGCTTGGGTTTTGTATATGGCTTATAAAAAATTTGGGGATGCTAAATATTTAAAAGGAGCAAAAAGCGCTTTGGCAGCATTAGAATCACAATCAAAAAATCCTACTTATGAAGTTTTGATGCCTTTTGGAGCTTATATGGCTGCAAGAATTAATGCAGAACAAGATGCAAAATACGACACAAACAAAATGCTCGATTGGTCTTTTGACGGAACACCAATCTGTCGTGAAGGTTGGGGCGCATTAGTAGGTAACTGGAATGGGATAGATATATCAGGAACTTTTGGCAGTACGGTAGATCACGGTGGTTACGGATTTCTGATGAATACTTACGACGCTGCATGGCCGTTAGTACCAATGGTTAGATACGATCAGTCTTATGCAACTGCAATTGGAAAATGGATGCTCAATGCAGCAAATGCTTCTCGTTTTTTCTACCCGCAATATATGCCAAAAGAACACCAAACCATTCCGGAACTTGCCGAAGTTACCAAAGGCGTAATTGGTTATGAAGGAATCATCAAACAATCAAGTTATAAAGAATACGAAAACCTAAAAGGTCCTGTAGCACAAGGTGACGGTCCGCTTTGGGTATTGGGAGAAAACCCTAAAGAATCTCAGTTTAGTGTATATGGAAGTGGACATGTAGGTATTTTTGGAAGTATTATCCGTGAAACCAATGTTAGCGGAATATTACAATTAGATCTATTGGCAACAGACTTTTTTAGTGATAAAGCCTATTCATCTTACTTATACTATAACCCCTATACGACAAGCAAAACCGTTACTGTAAAAACGGAGAAAGGCAAAAAAGTAGATTTATACAATACCGTTTCAGGAAGTTTTGTAGCCCGAAATGTTACTTCATCGGCCAAAATCAATATCGCAGCGTTAGGTTCAGCTGTAATCGTTTGTGTTCCTGCCGGAGGAAAAATAACTCATTCAGGAGAAAAAATGCTGGTTGATGGTGTAGTTGTAGATTATAAATCAAAAGAGAAAAACTAAAGTCAATTTACAAGATTCCATTTTAGTATCCTGACAGGTTTTAAAAACCTGTTAGGTATTTCCACTTATATAAAATAGTAAAAACTATCTACGTCAAAGATTTTTTTTACGAACTACAAAACGAATTTATCAAACCTAAAATGTTATGAAATCGAATCTATTCAAAAGTATCTTCTTTTTTCTATTAATGATAAATGCAAATCCAACTTTTGCACAAACAACAGTAGAACAAAAATGGTGGAAGGAATCTGTTTTTTATCAAATCTATATGCCAAGCTATGCAGATAGCAATGGCGACGGATATGGCGATTTTAAAGGAATGACTCAAAAACTAGACTACTTAAAAGATTTGGGAATAAAAGGCATTTGGCTTACCCCCTTTCTGACTTCTCCAAAAGTAGATAACGGTTATGATATTGCAAATTATTATGAAGTTGATCCAACTTATGGCAGCAAAACCGATTTTGATACTTTTTTAAAAGAAGCCCATAAACGAGGTATTAAAGTAATTATAGATATGGTTTTTAATCATACTTCTACCGATAGCAAATGGTTTCAGGAATCCAGGAAATCAAAAGATAACCCTTATCGTGATTATTATGTCTGGAAAGACGAACCTAACAATTGGGAATCCTTTTTTGGTGGAACAGCCTGGGAAAAAGACAGCATAACCAATCAATATTACTATCATAAATTTGATAAAAGAATGGCCGATCTTAACTGGTCGAATCCAAAAGTCGTTTCTGAGATTCAAAATGTACTGCGTTTTTGGCTTGATGCCGGAGTAGATGGTTTTCGACTGGATGTAATTAATTTTCTAACTACAAACGGAATCACAAAAGAGAACCCAATAAAAGACGGAAAACAAGATCATATAAACGATATCGATCAGGAAGGGGTAAAAAATGCTATGCGTATTATAAAGTCTACTGTAAGCGAGTATCAAAACCGCTTTATTGTGGGAGAAATAGGAAGTGATAAAATCGAAGTTTTAAAACAATACCAATCTCAGGATTTACTAGATGTTGTTTTTAATTTCAATTTTGGAAGTATCAAAGAATTTTCGACTCAACGCATTTTTGATGAATTGAAAAGCATGGAGAAAAACATGAGTAATTATCCAACCTTATTCTTTGGAAGTCATGATATGCCAAGAATGATTGATCGATTAGCTAATGGTGATACAGACAGAGCCACGGCATTAGCAGCTTTGATTCTTACTGCCAAAGGAGTTCCGTTTATTTATTATGGCGAAGAAATTGGGATGCACAATATCATCGCTCAAAATATAGATGAAATGGTCGACATACAAGGAAGAACACATTATCAACTTGCACTTGATCAGGGCAAGAACAGTACCGAAGCACTTCTCGAAGGAAATGAACACAATCGCGACAAATCCCGTAGTCCGATGCAATGGAATGGAAATGCTTTTACAGGATTTTCTAACGCTAAAACCTGGATTAAAATTAATCCAGATTACAAGAAAACAAATGTGGCTGTAATGAAAGCGCAAAAAAACTCTATTCTTAATTCTTATAAAAAATTAATAACTTTACGAAACAACGAAAAGACGCTTCAATATGGTGATTATGAAAGCCTTGAACTTAAGGGAGATCAAATATCATTTACAAGATCCTTTCAAAAAGATAAAATTACTGTTATAATTAACTTTGGTTTAAAAACAGAAATAACAGTTCCGTCAGGCGCAACCTTATTAATGGGAAGCAAATTCTTAAAACCAAATAGCTTTATCATTTACAGAAACTAAAACAGCATTAAAATGAATTTCAATTTATCTCCAAATATAGAAAAAACAGCAGTTTTTGAACAAATTGCAACAGCTCTGCAAAAAGAAAACTTCACCATTATAAACCAAGATCAAACACGCCCTTGGGGAGGATTTTTCGTTATCGATGAATCACAAGCCGGAGCATTTGCTGAAAAATTCTTTCCGCATCTTGAAATGTCAGCCATTAAGATTACGAATAAATTGAGTCCGAAAATTCTAATTGTCGCGCCTCACAAACGATTATCATGGCAATATCACTTTCGCAGAGCCGAAATATGGAAGGTCCTTGACGGAATTGTAGGCGTTAAAACGAGTGCTACAGACGAAGAAGGAGAAATTCAGGAACTTGCTCCAGGAGCATTTATTAAATTAGAAAAAGGAGAACGCCATCGCTTAATTGGTCTTGAAACATGGGGAATTGTAGCCGAAATTTGGCAGCATACCGATCCTGACAATCCATCTGATGAGGATGATATTGTTCGTGTTCAGGACGATTTTGGAAGATAAAATAATGTTTTTTTAATAAGGTTTATTATCCTAACAGGTTTTTAAAACCTGTTAGGTATTTACATATAAATTTACAAGATCAGTTTGGAAGATAAATATCTACCAATCGTAAAATAAAAAAGCCTTGTTTTGCGAACTGGAATTCACAAAACAAGGCTTTTTTATACTACAAGATTTTTTCTACTTTGTAGATATTATGATCAAACTCTAAATACCTAACAGGTTTTAAAAACCTGTTAGGATAACTATTTCACTTCATAAATAAACGATTCTGATGGAGCTATTTTTAGTTTAGCCTTTCCTTCGCCATTTTTTACAACTAAACTTGTTTTGCTTTTTAAATACAATTGATCTTTCAACTCATATTCCCCATCTTTCAAATTCCATTTTGAAATAATATCAGCAGGGATTTTCAATTCAAATTCACTCGTTTTTTCAGAAGAGAAATTAGCTACAACAATCAACTTTTGATTTGCTGACCAACGTACATACGAATAAAGTAGTTCATCATAGCCCGCATTGTTCTGACGGTTTACTGATTGAATTTCCTGAAAACTTCCCATTAAAGCCGGGCTGTTAATCGAGAAGTTCAACAATCTCTTATAAAAATCACGCAGGTTTTTTTCTGAATCAGAAAGTTGTCCTCCGTCAAATTTCCCATCATTCATCCAACGCTGATGATTTGGAACACCAATATAATCAAATATAGAAGTTCTTGTAGGTTTTCCAAATCCGGCATTTTCATTTCCGGCCTCCCCTACTTCCTGTCCAAAATAAACCATTGTTGGCGAAGTACTAATCGTTGTAGAAACCACCATTAAAGGTTTTCCGCGTTCCGGAGTTCCTGCAAAATCAGGACTTGCCAAACGCTGTTCGTCATGATTGTCTAAAAAATGCAGCATATTATGTTCAATATCCGACATGCCTTTTTGAATTTCAGATAATCCATCAGGCGAAGATTTTCCGCGAATCACATCTTTCAACTTATCATAAGTCTCTACTTTATCATACAAATAATCCATTTTTCCCAAACGAATATAATTGCGGTATTCATTAGGATTATATACTTCTGCCAATAAAAAAGCTTTTGGATTTTCCGTTTTGATTGCAGAATTCATATAACTCCAGAATTCATACGGAACCATTTCGGCCATATCATAACGAAAACCATCAACCCCTTTTGCTGTCCAATACAAAGCGATCGATTTGAATTTCTTCCAGGAATCCGGCACATCTTTATCCTGCCAAAAAGCAAAATGCTCCTGATACGATTTCTGATCAAATCCAGCCGGAAGCTCAGGAAAATCTTTAGAACCATCTGGGCGAATTCCGTAATTTACTTTTACAGTTTCATACCAGTCGTTTTGATCCGGCTTTACTTTACGAGAACCATTTCCTGTCCATTTTGCTGGATTTTCATCAAATACGCCATCAACAAGCGGATTCTTTTCTCCGTTTAACGGAATATCGTTGTCCGGAATTTCAAAATGATTGTTTGGTATATAATAAAAGTTATTATCGCGTTTGTATTCAACATTTACATCGTCATCAGCACCAAAATCTTTAACACCTTCCGGATTATTTTTTCCTTCGTATTTTCTTGCAATATGATTGGGAACAATATCAATAATCAGTTTCAAACCCGCTTTATGTGTACGATCAATCAAATCTTCAAATTCCTGCAATCTGTTTGCAGGATTTACTGCCAGATCCGGATTTACATTATAATAATCTTTTACGGCATAAGGCGATCCTGCGCGGCCTTTTACAACTTCAGGATCATCATCAGAAATTCCGTATGCTTTATAATCTCCAACCAAAGCGTGATGCGGTACGCCAGTGTACCATATATAGGTAACACCTAAATCTTTTATCTCATGAAGTGCTTTATCTGTAAAATCATTAAATTTTCCAACACCGTTTTCTTCAATTGTTCCCCATGGTTTGTTTGTTGTAATTTTGTTTCCAAACAAACGGGTAAAAACCTGATAAACTACAATTTTCTTATCAGTAGTAACTTCTTCTTTTGCTGTATTCATTTTTAAATCTTTGGTTTTACATGCAGTAAAGAGCATGGTTGCAGCCATTCCTGCAACAAAAACTTTTTTATTTATCATATTCTTTTTATAAACTAATTCTTTTCTAAATTCAAAATCAAACGATTAATTTTAGAAACCATTTCCTAAATTTAGACTAATTTTTAAATGAAGAAGAAACTAAAATCAATTTTGTGCCCATTTCAGTATAAAAAACCAAACTATAACGAAAGAGTAACGGATTTTGTTGATAAATTAAAACTTGAACACAGGTTTCAAAATGCATTATTTTTTGATTTATAAATTAATCTTAATATCAGTAAAGGTTGTAACCTTTTTCATAAATTTGACAAAAATTTAATCCATTGAAGAAATCACTATTTTTCATATCCTATTGTTTGCTATTGTTAAGCGTTCAATTCATTTTTGCTCAAGCACCAAAGCCAAAAACAATTAATATTGAAAATGCTGACTTGGTAGAAGTCAATGAAGTCTTAGTACCTGACGGAATTTTATTGACCGGAAATGTAAAAGTAAATCATGACGGGATTGTATTAACATGTAATAAGGCTTATGTTTTTAAGAAAGAAAACTATCTTAAAGCATTTGGAAATGTACAGTTAGTTCAAGGTGATACTTTATTCCTGAACAGTAAATATGCAGAATATAGCGGAAATTCAAAAAAAGCTTTTGCTACCGGTGATGCCGTTATGACTTCTCCAGATGCTACTTTACGAACAGATACTATCAATTTTGACAGAAACATTCAGCAGGTTTTTTATAATACAAAAGGTACAATCGTTAATAAAGACAATACTTTAGTTAGTAAATCAGGGAGGTATTTTGCTGAAGAGAAAAAATTTCAATTCCTGACAGCAGTTACCATTACAAATCCTAAATATGTTATAAAATCAAATCATTTAGATTATTATAGTAATTCAGGACACACCTATTTATTTGGTCCCTCAACAATTACAAGTGAGGCCAATTATATTTATACAGAAAAAGGATTCTACGATACAAAGAAAAACCTGGCGCATTTTTTAAGGAAGTCCTACATAAAATACGATGACCGCCTTATAGAAGGAGATAGTTTGTATTACAATCGAAATATAGAATTTGCATCGGCAACCAGAAATGTAAAAATTACAGACTCCATTAATCGCGGAATTGTAAAGGGGCATTATGCTGAGATTTTCAAACTAAAAGATTCGATGTTTGTCACTAAAAGAGCTGTAGCCATAAATCTTGTAGAAAAAGATTCTGTTTATATTCATGGCCAAAAACTAATGGTAACCGGAAAAGAAGGCGAAAGAATTTTAAGAGCTTTTAAGAATGTTCGTTTTTACAAAATAGATATGAGCGGTAAATGCGACTCCATACATTCAAATTCGAAAACTGCTTTGACAAAATTAATTGGGAATCCAATCCTATGGAATGGCGAAAGCCAGATTACCGGGGATCTTATGCATTTAATTGGCGATAATACAACCAAGAAACTAGATTCCTTAAGAGTAATCAACAACACTTTTATAGTCTCGCGGGATACGCTCGGCACCGGTTATAATCAGGTCAAGGGGCTAAATTTATTCGGAAAATTCAAAGATGGAAAATTACATGATGTTGATGTCATAAAAAACACTGAGGTCGTCTATTATATGCGGAACGATAATAACGAACTTATTGGAATCAATAAAAACGTAAGCAGTAAAATCAATCTTATCCTGGAAAACAATGATATCGAAACCATTACTTTTTTTAATAAAGTAGATGGCGATATTTACCCTGAAGCAGATTTACCTGAAAATGCGCGTAAACTAAAAGGCTTACGCTGGCGTGGAGACGAGCGAATAAAATCGAAAGATGATATTTTTACCGCCGAAGACAATGAACTCAACGACAAATTAGTACAAGAAGGAAAAGATCAGGAAGCTAAAGACAAAGATACCCCGATGAAAGTCAGGAAAGAAACTTTGGATTACGACAAAAAGAAACCCGCTGTTAAAACAAGTACTACGAAAGCAAGCACTACTGCTAAGACTAAGAAATAGTTTTCAGTCGCAGTTTTCAGTTTAATTGCTTTACCTTAAAATTAGTCGCAGTCTCAGTTCTCTGCCTATAAAACTCTGCGCGCTTTGCATTTTAATAATACAAACTTGATTTAAAACTTAGTGAACTTTGCATAAAACTTTACGATCTTTGCAGATAAATTCAGTCATAGTCTCAGTTTTCATTCAACTTGAAACATGAAACCTGAAACTTTTAAAACAAATAACAGTGAATCCAGATTTTATAAAATACCAGGCACAGACTTCTCCTTACCCACTGGGAATGGAGGTTTCTCATGCCATTGGCTCCTATATTTACGACACAAACGATAAAAAATATTTAGATTTTGTTGCAGGTGTTTCTGCTTGTACACTCGGACATCAACACCCAAGAGTCAATCAGGCCATTAAAGATCAGTTAGACAAGTATTCGCATGTTATGGTTTACGGCGAATATTCGCAAAGTCCGGCAGTTCAATATTGCAAATTACTGGCTTCGCTCCTGCCGGAATCTCTAAACAAAACCTATTTGGTCAATTCAGGAACAGAAGCAATCGAAGGCGCACTAAAATTAGCAAAAAGAACAACAGGACGCAGTCAGCTTATTTCTTGCCATAATGCCTATCACGGCAACACAATGGGTTCAATGAGCGTTATGGGATTCGAAGAACGCAAACAAGCTTTTCGTCCTTTACTTCCTGATGTTGATTTTATCACCTTTAATAACGAAGAAGATCTTCAAAAAATAACCACCAGAACAGCTGCAATACTTTTAGAAACTATTCAGGGTGGTGCAGGATTCATTCAGCCGGAAAATAACTACCTGCAAAAAGTCCGCAAACGCTGCGATGAAGTTGGCGCTATGATGATCGTCGACGAAATTCAACCAGGATTTGGACGTACAGGTAAACTATTTGGTTTTCAAAACTATGACGTGGTTCCGGATATTGTTGTAATGGGAAAAGGAATGGGTGGCGGAATGCCTGTTGGAGCTTTTACCGCAGCAGCAGAAAAAATGGATCTTCTGACCGAAAATCCTAAACTGGGGCACATTACTACTTTTGGAGGTCATCCTGTCATTGCGTCAGCTTGTTTGGCTACTTTGCAGGAATTAACTGAAACAAATTTAATGCAGGATGCCTTAGATAAAGAAAAACTCTTCAGATCGCTTTTGGTACATCCTTTGATAAAGGAAGTTAGAGGAAAAGGATTAATGCTTGCCGCAATGACCGAAACTGCCGAAATAACAAACGAAGTTATTTTAAACTGTCAGGACAAAGGGCTCATTTTATTCTGGTTGCTGTTTGAAGGATGCGCCATACGAATAACACCACCATTAACCATTTCTGAAGAAGAAATAAAAGAAGGTTGTGCCATAATTTTAAATGTTATGGATGAAATCATGAAAAAAGAACAATAAAAATAATCAGGAGCTATTTCCTGCTGTTCGCTAAATCTTTTATTTTTTAAAGAAAAAAAACAAAAGGATATCGCTACCATCAGGGCTAGGACTCCGGGTTAAAAATATTTTTAGAATAATAATAAAATTTAATCTTTTACAAATCAAAAGATTACAACTTAAAACAGAATAGAAATTCTGTCCATATTGTTAATTAAATTGTTCACAACAATTAATTCCCCTTCCTCACAACAATAATATGGTTGCCTAAATTTATAACAGGCTAATTTCAAATAAAGACAGTATGCAATTAAGCAACGAAGAAGAAGATTATAACCTATCCCTATCCAAATTTGAGTCTATGTTAAAAACTAACAAAGTACTCTTTTTTGACTCTGAAGAATTCGAAGAAATTATTCTTCATTATTTAGACATAGGTAAGGCTAATTTAGCAAAGAAGGCCTTGAAACTTGCATTAGACCAACACCCAAAATCTACGGGCTTAAAATTAGTACAAGTAGAAATGTTGGTTTACGACGACAAACTAGAGATCGCCGAGAAACTCCTGAATGAGTTATATGCAATCGAACCTAACAACGAGGAAATTTACATCCAGAAAGCTAATATCTGTTCTAAGAGAGACCAACACGAAAAAGCAGTAGAATTGCTTAAAATTGCTTTGCAATATACAGACGATTACGCTGACGTGTACAACTTGATTGGAATGGAATATCTTTTTATGGATAATCTCGAGATGGCAAAAGAAAGTTTTATCAAATGTCTTGAAGAAGACTTAGAAGATCAGTCTGCCTTATATAACGTGGTGTATTGTTTTGAATTTTTAGATCAAAATCAGGAAGCCATTGTATATCTAAACGAATACATCAATAAAAATCCCTATAGTGAAATCGCATGGCATCAGCTTGGACGTTTGCACTATGGCGTAAAAGAATACGAAAATGCGATTCGCGCTTTTGATTATGCAACCCTAATCGACGATGAGTTTTTAGGTGCTTTCATGGAAAAAGCAAAAGCTTACGAACGTCTCAAAAAATACAACGAAGCAATAGAAAGCTATAACCGTACTATCGAGTTAGACGACGCAACTTCTTATGCATTATTACGCATTGGAAAATGCTACGAAAAACTGGGAAATACGGCAAAAGCACTTCAATATTACAATCAAACAGTACATGAAGATCCGCTTTTGGACAAAGGATGGATTGCCATTACTGATTTTTATGTTCGTCAGAAAAACTTTCAAAAAGCATTGTTCTTTGTCAATAAGGCATTAGCAATTGACAATCAGAATCGTTTGTACTGGAAACGTTATGCAACGATTAACAAACAAATGAACTTTTTTGAAGAGGCTGAGTTTGGCTATAGAAAAGCAGTAGAATTTGGAGATTATGCGTTAGAAACCTGGTTGTTTTGGGTCGATATTCTTCAGTTTTTAGGTGAATTCGAAAGTGCTGTTCAGACTTTATTACAAGCTTCAGAATATTTTCCGGAAGAAAACGAAATCGAATATCGCTTGGCAGGATTGTATTTTATGATTCAGGACAATACCAAAGCCAAATTTCATTTGAGCAATGGTTTGCGTTTGAACTTCGAAAATTATATCTTAATCGAAGATTTATTTCCGGTAGTCTGGTCAAAAAAAATGGTTAAAAATTACATTGAAAAACATAGAAAGCAATAATGATTGATACTTTAAGAAGACGTTTTGGCTTGTTAGGCCGTAATATTAGTTACTCATTTTCAAAAGGATATTTTACAGAAAAATTTAGCGATGAAGTTTTTGCCGGCAACAGCTACGAAAACTTTGATATTTCTGAAATTAATTATTTCACAGAATTAGTAAAAAACAATCCGGATTTAAAAGGTTTAAATGTTACGATTCCGTATAAAGAACAAGTTATACCATTCTTAGATAAACTTTCAAAAAAAGCAGCCTTAATTGGCGCCGTAAATACCATTAAATTTACGAAAAACGGAAAATTAAAAGGTTACAATACTGATTACTATGGTTTCAAAAAATCATTAGAACCTTTATTAGAGCCTCATCATAAAAAAGCACTTATCCTTGGTACTGGCGGTGCATCAAAAGGTGTAGCTTTTGCTCTTGATGAACTTGGTATACCTTATACTTTTGTTTCAAGAGAAGCGAAAGAAAACATTATTGATTATAACCTGATCAACGCAACTACTTTTGATAACTTTAAAATTATTATCAATTGTACGCCCGTTGGCACAAGCCCTAATACAGAAGCTTGTCCTGATCTTCCCTATGAGTTTTTTACTGACAAACACATTGCTTACGATCTCATTTATAATCCGGCAGAAACTCAGTTTTTAAAAAATGCAAAAGAAAAAGGTGCCGTTATAAAAAACGGTTACGATATGCTTATTTTTCAAGCAGAAAAAGCCTGGAAAATCTGGAATAAATAAAAAAAAACAAACATGTTCAAAACAGTCGTAATTTACTAATTACGGCTGTTTTGCGTTTTAAGCATTACCTGCACAATTTCAAGAAAGCCCAGAAATAGGATCCTATCAAACAAATGTATAAACCCAAAATTTTATTCCTCTTTCTTCTTAACACAATCCTTACAAACTAATTTATATAATATCAGATCAAGTATCACTTTTTAACGCTGGAAATAGAAACATTTTTATTACCTCAATATTACTCTTCATTTTTTTTCAAATCAAAATAAAACCACAAATTCATCCTTAAAATATTATTTTGATTTCATTTTTCTAAAAATTATAATAATTCAGAATTTAAATTTACTTCAAAAAATCGGCAAAAAAAACGATATCATATTCGTAAATTACTGGAACAAATAGGAATTTCACCTTAAAATAGCGTATAAACAAACGATTTATTTTGTATTTAGAAACACCTTTAGTATCTTTCGCTCTGTTTAAAATAAAAACCTTATACATTTAAAATGTTAGAAGAAAAGAATGATAACCTGCAGGAAGCAGACGGAAAATTAGAAATCGAAATTAGCGATTCTACTCAAGATAATGCAATTGATACAGCGGAGCCTGAAACAGCTGCTGAAATTTCGACTTCAGAGACTGAAACTGAAGCAGAAAATACAGCTGACACGACAGAAACCAATCATCAGACTGCACTAGACGCTATTACCAATTCGAATGCTGAAGAAAGTGAAGATGAAACGCTAAAAGAGCGTCATGACATTCCTATGCAGGATTACGATACATTTACTTTAGATGCACTTGTTGATGAACTTAAAAAATTGATCAATACAGATAAAGTAATGTCTGTAAAAGAGCATATTGAAGAAATTAAAAAGTCGTTTTTATTACAATACAATCACCTTATTGAGGAGAAAAAAGAAGAATTTAACGCTTCTAATCAAGATCCAAATGAGGAATTTGAATATCATTCTCCCTTAAAATCTAAATTTGACGAATATTATAATGTTTTTAGAGAAAAAAGAAATGCTCATTTCAAGCATTTACAAACGAATTTAAAAACGAATTTAGAAAACAGGCTTGCCATAGTTGAGGAACTTAAAGAGCTTATCAACCCACAGGAAAACATCAAGGACACTCTTAAACATTTTAATGATTTAAGAGAAAGATGGAAAAATGCAGGAGCAATTCCAAAAGACAAATACAATCACGTTTGGAATAATTACCACTTTCACGTAGAGAATTTTTACGATTATCTACATTTAGATCGTGAAGCAAGAGATTTAGATTTCAAATACAACTTGGAGCAAAAACAAAAAATCATTGCTCGTGTAGAAGAATTAGCAAATGAAACTGATATCAGTAAAGCATTTCGCGAATTACAGGATTTACACAGGATTTGGAAAGAAGATATTGGACCGGTTTCTAAAGAACACCGTGATACTATCTGGAATAAATTTAGCGAATTGACTAAAAAAATTCACGATAAAAGAGAAGTTTTATTTGAAAGCCAAAGAGCAAACGAACAAAATAATCTTGAAGCAAAAAAAGAGATCATTGCAAAAATCGAGGTTTTAGGAACTGAAAAAGTAAACTCCCACTCTCAATGGCTGGTACAAATTCAAAAAGTAGAAGCACTTAGAAATGAGTTTTTTGCTGCCGGAAAAGTACCATCTGATGTTAATGAAGAAACGTGGGCTGCTTTTAAAACTGCCGTTAGAAATTTTAATTCTTTTAAAAATTCATTTTACAAAGACATTAAAAAAGATCAAAACGACAATTTAAATAAAAAAATGGCTCTTGTTGCAAAAGCCAAGGAATTACAAGAAAGTACTGATTTTGGCGCTACAACTCCTGTTATGAAACAAATTCAGGAAGAGTGGAAACAAATTGGCCATGTTCCTAAAAAATATTCAGACAAAATCTGGAAAGAATTCAAAGATGCTTGTAATCATTATTTTGATAAATTAAAGGAACACAAATCTGAAGAAAACGTTGACGAAGTTGCTGCTTTTGACAATAAAAAAGCATATCTGGATGTTTTGAGAGCCTACCAACTTACCGGTGATCACAAAACTGATCTTGATGCAATAAAAGCACATATCGAAATCTGGAAAGGTTATGGAAAAGTACCTTTTGCAAGGCGCCATATCGAAGGAAAATTCAATAAAATTTTAGATGCTCTTTTTGAAAAATTAAGTTTGAGTAAAAAAGAAACTGAAATGATGCGTTTCTCTAATAGAATTGATTCTTTATCTGATAATAACGATACTCGTAAATTAGACAATGAAAAGATTTTCCTAATGCGTAAAATTGAAGAAGTTCAGAATGAAATTTTCCAATTAGAGAATAACATTCAGTTCTTTGCAAATACTAAAAATGCAAAAAAAGAGAATTCTATCGTTCTTGAAGTTCGTAAAAACATTGCTATTCACAAGGAAAGCCTTGAGCTTTGGAAAGATAAACTAAAACAGTTACGTAATCTGGGTCAGGAATAGACTTTAATTTATATATTAAATTTATTAAGGAGTAATGATATTTTTCATTGCTCCTTTTTTTTGTGGTTATTGTTGGAATGAATTTTACCACAAAGATCGCGAAGGTTTTTTTTATAATAGAGTATATTGGATATTTCGGTTCGATTTGTGCCAGTGATTTCGGTCGGACCGTGCCACCCATTTCGGTGAATTTGTGCCACTATTTCGGTTTGAATAGTGC